>DATMMY010000001.1:0-15806 GCA_035569515.1 Candidatus Solibacter sp.
CGCCTGTACCGCCAACGTGGATCCGAACGATCTGATTCATGATCTGCCTGGGGCAACTGCCCTGGTGGTCTTTACCGCCTCTGACCCGGAAAAACTCCCTGCCAGCATGAAGAAGGCTGCCGATGACCCCTCTTACCAGCGCATGAACATAGGCGCATGCTTCAAACCCGGACCTTCGCATGGTTTCGGCAGCTTCTATGTAGTGACGGCTTTTTATCCGGCGACGTGAAGAAAACTAGAAACGAACAAAACTCGCACTCGCAGTTCATCAACTACAGTGCCGCAAAGCTGCAACCAAAAAACAAAACCAAAGCAACCACAGAGGCCACGAAGGGAGCACGAAGGAAAGCAAGGAAAACCCTCGTAAGAAAGCGGAGTTTACGAATAATAGTAGAAAGGACACGGAGTCACACAATGATTGAAATCGCCGAGATCTCCTTCGTGTCCTTTGTGGTTAAAGCATTTCTAGAGTTGGTGTAGTCCAATTTGTCTCAGTGCATGGCCAGCCTTATTTACGCCAGGGCTGAAGCCCTTTGCATTTGCGGTTCTCAACACGGCCCTAAAGGGCCGTTCTTCCACCGGTGTTTGGGCTACAGTAACTATAAAACCGCTCAGCTGGTCTATAACAGTTGTGAAAATGCTTTACCCGCCAGCCTCTTCCTGAAGCGCGGTTATCAACTCATCGTCCACGTCCCAGTTCTTGAGAATAGTTATGGAAACACGAGAGCTGAAGCCGGCACGCATCAGGGCGCGAAAGACCCTTGCAGCTTCCTTGTTATTGGATGGTTTCGTTAATCGCTTACGGCGGAGAAAGCCTCGCGCCAATTCCTGCTCGTCCACACCGGAGTAGGTTTCGGTTACGGCTTTTTCGATCACGTCCGCATGGACGCCCTTGATCTTCAGATCGGTAACGACCCGTCGCTGGCCGAATTTTTCGTTGTCTCGCCGAAAGGAAGCGTACGTAGCGGCATAGTTGGCGTCGTTCAGGTACTTCTGCTCTTTCAGCCGGGCGATCACGCATTCCACCAGTAGAGCGCCCAATTCGTCTTTGGGCACGCGGTTGCGCATCAGGCGCTTCAGCTCCGCCACACTGCGCATTCTGCGGCCCAGTGCGCCAACCGCATATTCGTAGAGCGAGTTCTCGTCAGTGATCTGTTTTCTTTGAAACGCCATCGGAAGAATTGGTAATTGGGTAATTTCGTAATTGGGTAATTTGAAGATAACTCTTAACGGCAAATCTTTTCAATTAACCACTTACGAAATTACCCACTTACCCAATTTTCCTGATTCATCAGAACTTACTAAAGCCCGCCTGCTCCATCTGCTCGCGCGCAGCATCGCCAATGGATGCAATGCCCTGGATCTTGAGCTTAAAGTCGTCAGGATTGCTGGCGTTTTCAAGGGCAGTTTCGTAGGTAACCAGGCCTTGGGAATAGAGATCGTAGAGCGATTGGTCGAAGGTCTGCATTCCGTACTGTGAAGTGCCGGTTGCAATGGCCTCGCGAATCAGCCGGGTTTTTTCCGGCGTCATGAGGCATTCGCGGACAAACGCGGTGGAAATCAGGACTTCCACGGCCGGCACACGGCCGGCGCCATCGGCGCGCTTTACCAGGCGCTGGCTGATCACGGAACGCAGAGTGGCGGCCAGCTGCATACGAATCTGCTTCTGCTCTGGCGGGGGGAAGACGGAGATAATGCGGTTGATGGTCTCCACGGCGTCCAAAGTATGCAGTGTAGAGAAAACCAGGTGGCCGGTTTCTGCAGCGTGGAGCGCGGTGGAGATGGTTTCCAGGTCGCGCATTTCGCCCACCAGGATCACGTCCGGGTCTTGCCGCAGGCTGGCGCGCAGCGCAGAGGCAAAAGAGGGCGTATCCACCTCAACCTCGCGCTGGTTCACAAAGCCCTTTTTATCGCGATGCAAAAATTCAATGGGGTCTTCAATGGTGATGATATGTTCCGGGCGGCTGGAGTTGATGCGGTCCAGCATGGCAGCCAGGGTGGTCGACTTACCGGATCCTGTCACGCCCGTTACCAGAACCATGCCGCGCGCTTCTTCGCAGATATGCTCGATCACTTTGGGCAGATAGAGTTCTTCCAGTGCCCGAATCTTGGTGGGAATCACGCGCAGCACCAGGCCAACGTTGCCGCGCTGCTGAAAGACGTTGACGCGGAAGCGGCCTAGCCCCGCGACGCCATAGGCCATATCCAATTCGGCCGTCTCTTTGAATTTCTGCTTCTGCCGGTTGGACATCATACTGAACGCCATATTCAGCATGTCCTCGGCGGAGATGCGGGGTTGATCGGTCAGCGGAACCAGTTCGCCATCCACCCGCACGTGGGGGTAGTTACCCACTTTCAGGTGCAGGTCAGAGGACTTGCGCTCCATCGCTATTCGAAGCAGATCGTCAATATGCATGTTGAACTCTTTGCGGACTGGCCCGAGTACCAAATTCTCAAATCACGTTCTCACCAAAATCCTCAGCGCGTGCATGTGAGCAACGTTCCAAACGAAAACAAGATTCCCGTGATTGGCGGCATAATGGCCCTGGTACCTGTCTGCTGAACGTACCATGGAGCCGCAGGGAAGGCAATCAGGTGTGGCGCCGACATACCTTTTCTGTAAATAGCTTACTTCCATTGCCTTTGACCGCTTGGGTAGATCTTCGCGGCCGCGAGGGGTCGGGTTCGGTTGCGGCACGCCTTTGCTGCTCAATTCATTCTAAGGTCAATTGCGGGCAGCTTACAATGTTACTGATGGCACAAAGTGACCACTGGCCGAGGGTTGTGATTGTTGGCGGGGGCTTTGCGGGCATCAATGCCGCCAAGGCCCTGGCGAACGCCCCGGTCAAGATCACCCTGATTGATCGCAAGAACCACCACACCTTTCAACCGCTCCTGTACCAGGTGGCTCTGGCGGCGCTTTCCCCGGCGGAAATTGCCTCTCCCATTCGAACCGTGCTCAAACGCGCCAGGAACGTGGAGGTGCTGCTGGGAGAGGTGACCGGCTTTGACATGGAAAACCGGCTGGTCAAGGCCGACGACCTGGATCTGACTTACGACTATCTCATCGTGGCTGCGGGCGCGACCCATGCCTATTTCGGTCATCCCGAATGGGAGAGGATCGCTCCCGGCCTTAAGACCCTTGAAGATGCTATCGAAATTCGCCGTCGTGTCCTGCTGGCCTTCGAGATCGCGGAGCGGGACTCGATCGCCCGCAAGAAGCGGAGAGAGCTGAACTTTGTCGTGATTGGCGCAGGGCCCACCGGAGTCGAACTGGCAGGGGCCATCGCCGACATCTCGCGGAGATATATGGAGCATGATTTTCGCGCCATCGATCCACGGCAGGCCCGCATCATCCTGCTGGAAGGCAGTCCGAGGGTCTTGCCCACCTTCCCCGAGGACCTTTCAGCCAGCGCCGAAAAACAACTCACCGATCTGGGCGTGGAGGTCCGGACCCAAACCATGGTGACCAATGTTGAACCAGGCATCGTGTGGGTTGGCACGGAAAAAGTTCCAGCGTCGGTGATTCTTTGGGGCGCAGGAGTAGCAGCCTCGCCTCTGGGGAAGATGCTGGGCGCAGAGATCGATAGGGCCGGGCGGGTCCTGACCGCTCCTGATCTGAGTATTCCAGGGCACCCTGAGGTCTTTGTTGTTGGCGACCTGGCTGCCTCACAATCGAAAGACGGTAAGCTTGTGCCCGGTGTAGCGCCTGCGGCCATCCAGATGGGCAAGTTTGCAGCCAGACAGGTGTGGCGGTCCGTGGAAGGCCAGCCACGTGAAGAATTCGCTTACCTGGATAAAGGTACGCTGGCGACCATCGGCCGTTCCAAAGCTGTAGCCGACCTGGGCAAACTGCACTTCTCAGGATATTTTGCCTGGCTGGCCTGGCTATTCATCCATCTTCTGTTTCTGATCGGATTCCGCAATCGCTTTATGGTGATGATAGAGTGGGCCTGGGCCTACATTGCTTACAGCCACAGCGCGCGCCTCATTACCGGTCCCCCTGAGCTCGAACCACCAGAGCTAACAAGACACCGTAACTAAGAGACCCTAACTAGAAACAAAAGCCTCTGCGGTGCCCAGCTAGTGCTGTATGATTTGACGGCATCGCAAAGCAGCCTGGCCGCAACCAAAAGCAAGACAAATGCTACCCACAGAGGACACAAAGGAACACAGAGGAAGGCAAAAGCAAAACCTCAACGCAGAGGAATCCACGAAATAACGCGGAGGCCAGAGCAGCATGAAAAATCTGCGAGAAAAAACACGAATTTGAAGCACATCAGTGCGGAGCATCTCATTTGAACCCTAAACCTGAACCTAAATTAATGACGCGAACCCCTGATCTCCAACTCATGGCCAAAGCGATTCAGCTTTCCCGGGAGAGCATGAACTCACTCCACGGCGGACCGTTCGCTGCAATCATCGTCAAAGACGGCGAACTCATCAGCGAAGGCACGAATTGCGTGACGGCATGGAATGATCCCACAGCGCACGCGGAGGTCGTGGCCATCCGGCGCGCCTGCTCAAAATTAAAATCATTCCAGCTGACCGGCTGCGATATTTATTCCACCTGCGAACCCTGCCCCATGTGCCTGGGAGCCATCTACTGGGCGCGGCCTCAAGCACTGTATTTTGCAGCGGGACGTACGGATGCGGCCAAGGCTGGGTTTGATGATCAGTTTATTTATGGCCAGCTCGCTCTCCCGCTCCATGAACGCAGCCTGCCTACAATCCAGACAATGAGAGAGGAAGCTGCGCGTATCTTGCAAGAGTGGGTTTCAAAGCCCGATAAACAAGAGTACTAATATGAAGACGTTAAGCGGACTCATTTCAATAAGTCGTCATCGAAGATCTCTGCCAAAGAAAGTTTAAAGCCGGGAAGAAGTTTCTCTGCCTTTAAGAATCCCTGTGTTAATTCATGAGTGCCAGTGTGGTCATGTACCTCGATCACCTTCAGAGGAGGATAGACTACCCAAACGACGTCGCTCCCAGCCGCCAAATATTGATGAATTTTCTTAAAAGTATCCTGGGCAAGATTGCTTGGAGATATGACCTCCACCGCCAGCCCAGGAGCACCCCTGACAGGAGAACGGTCGATATCAATGCGCTGAAGATGAGCCGTGGTGACGAAAGCGACATCGGGCCGCCGCACAGTGTCCGGAGCCAGGAGAAAATCTGTCTCGCCGGTGACGTATCCAAGTTTGTGAGTCCGCGAGAACTGCCGCAAGGCTTGATGAATTCGGTAGCGAATCTCGTTGTGGCGCAGGGGCGGGGATGGGGTCACCAGCAATTCTCCTTCGTCAAGTTCGTAGCAGATTGCGTCCGCGGTTTCCTGCATCTTCAGAAACTCGTCAAAGCTAATTCTGGTGGTCGCGCTCATATGGCCTCCATCGATCCATACATGGATTTGCGGCTCACGGCGTAGTCCGAAAGGTCTTGACAGTTAGACACCCACTGGCTGTTTAGCGCGGTCCTTCACCGGTACTTTGGTAAACCACGCGTGGCGGTCGGCCATTGTGCCATTCACGATACCGAAGAACTCACGCTGCAACGCCAGGGTCACGGGGCCGGTGACTCCGTTGTTGACCTTGATCTTGTCAATGGAACGGATGGGCGTGATTTCCGATGCGGTGCCGCAGAAGAAGACCTCTTCCGCCAGGTAAAGCATTTCACGCGGAATTATCTGTTCCACAAGCGGTACGCCAATGTCTTCAGCGAGCCTGATAACGGCGTCGCGAGTGATACCCGGAAGCACAGAATTGCCCAGCGGAGGAGTAAGCAGCTTGCCCTGGCGCACGATAAAGATGTTGGCGCCGGAGGCCTCGCTTACATAGCCATCTACATCGAGGGCAATGCCCTCCACGTATCCGTTCAGGATGGCCTCCATCTTGATCAACTGGGAATTCATGTAGTTCGCCCCGGCCTTCGACATAGCGGGCATCGTGTTGGGAGCGATGCGGGTCCAGGAAGAGACGCAGACGTCCACACCTTCCGTTACGTCGCCCTCGCCCAGGTACTTGCCCCAGGGATAGTTGACCATGTAAACCTCGGTGGGGCTGTTGAAGGGGTTTACCCCGGCCTCGCCGTAACCACGCATGATGATGGGACGCAGATAGCACGGCCAGGTATGGTTGGCGGCTATCAGTGCGCAGGCGGCGTCACAGAGGCTGTTCAGGTTGTAATCCGTGTCAATCCGATAGATCTTGGCAGAGTCCAGCAGGCGCTGCATATGCTCCCGGAGGCGGAAAATTGCGGGGCCATCGGGATGCGCGTAACACCGGATGCCTTCAAAGACCGAAGAACCATAATTCACCACATGGGACATGATGTGGATCCGGGCTTCATTCCAAGGAATCAAAACTCCGTTGTGCCAGATTTTTTCAGTCGCTTGAATCGACATGAGAAGGGCTCCTTCTTTCCAATTGGATTTCGGATCACCTGGGCAGTCTTCCGCAACCCTCGCCCCCGTCGCCGGGCGGCGAAGGCGAAACTCTGTAAATTAGATGATGATGACCGGCGAACGGTAGATTATATCTGAAGATCCGGCCTGGACCACGCTGATTACTGGCGGACTCCAGAGGCTGCTGGTGCGGGCTCTTCGGGCCGCGCCTTTGCCCTATCATTGGAGGCCGTGGCAGGTGTTGTAACCTTAAGATAAAGCTTGGGATTAGCGAGCATCACAGGCATGGCAGCAAAGGGCTTAGCGTAGTCATTGTTTGCATTCCAAAAAAGGAAGCCAACACCGCTATGTTCTTTGGAGGCGCCCACCTGCTTCAGAATATATTGCGGCGAATAGGTCTTGGTTCGCCATGCAAAGGCCTGGAGCCAGGGGCGTATCACCACGCCGGAGCCGTTCGTGATCTTTTCGAACCGCTCCATGGAGACGCTGATAAAGTGCTCCGGAGCGTCACCGGGAGAAGCGTAGCCATCCATGCCAAAGAAATGTGATGGATAGATCATCGGCGAGATCACGTCACAGTACTTGGTCATTTTCACGATGTCCTGCCCCGTATGACTTAGGTCCACGGAGCGCTGCCACGCCATAATGCCGAAAACATCCAGGGAGACCAGCACGCCCATGGGGTGCAACTCGTTGTACGCCCGTTGCAGGAAGCCGGCTATAACATCGTCGCGATGGAGCTTGGGATCGGACTGGAAGACAAACAGGGCATCTTTTTGATCGCCTTCCGCGGGAAAACGGACGTAATCAAACTGAATCTCATCGGCGCCGGACCGCGCCACATGTCTGGCCAGATCCAGGTCATAGTCCTGCACCTCTTTGCGCGAGGGGTCTGCCCACACCAGCTTTCCTTTCTCTTTCCATGCCTTATGGGTGCTTCGGGACTGCACCGCGAAGGCGCTGTGGTTCTGGGCGATGTTTTCATCGCGGAAGAGCGCTATGCGGGCAATGGCATGCATATCGAGCGAATGCAGAAAGCGCACGAACTTGGGAGGATTACTGATGGAATGATTCTTTTTCCTGGGGGCCAGGGGATGCTCAAAGGGCACATTGATGCTGCCGTCGCTGTCCTTGATGTCAAATACAACGGCATTTCCGCCGGCCTGATGCCAGCGGCGGATCAGTTCAATGCCGCGCGCGCTGCCGGCAGTGGCGCCGGTCAGATAGATGGCCCGAATTTCTCCATCTTTGGGGAAAGGACGACTCTTTTCTACAACCGGTTGCGGCTCCGTCCCGGGAATCAGGACCTCCTCATTCTTCTTAAAAGCGGCTTTGCCATTGTTGGCTTGGCGAATGGCCGATTCAAATTCGGGCACCGTCATGTACGTAGATTCTGAAAGGTACTTACGTGCGATGGCAATTGCAGAGGTGTTTACCTTAGGCGTGTAGGCAATGGTCCCTGGAGGCAGCTCTCGCGCGGGCGCAACCGCTGGCGCAACTGGGACTGCAGGCGTCGCGAGCGGAGAGGACGAGCGAGTCTGCGAAACAAGCTGTGGATTCCGGCTGAGCAAAAAGGAAGCAAAAACCAACAGCAGAAGAACAGCGGCTGCCAAAGAAACAACGCGAAACTTCTTCGAACGCATTACGAAAACTCTTTTCCCGAGTGGCTGAGGCATCTTATCACGCCAGCAGCTACTCTCATCTTATGAAGTGGAAAAGCTGCAAAGGATTTTTACTCTTTAGTACTAAACCCAGCATCTAATCCAGTGATGGAACGAATAGAGCATTGACGAGATCATTACAACTCAGCATCTTGCGGCTCCATCTCAAAACACCACGGCTTCTGTGACTCAGGAGCCCTCGGTTGAAAAAGGGGCCAGGTTATTAATATGAGGACCGGTCTTAATACCGCACTAGATCCAAGCAGACGTAGTTCCGACGCGCAGGACTTTGAAACCGCGTTGCGCCGGAAAATTGTAGGCCAGGACCCGGCGATCGAAAAGGTTGTGGAAATCTACCAGATGTTTCTGGCAGGACTGAATCCACCGGGACGGCCCATGGGCAACCTTCTCTTTCTGGGGCCTACCGGCTCAGGCAAAACCCGCGTGGTGGAATCCATGGCGGAGGCGCTGTTCGGAGACCCCCGGGCGATCATCAAGATTGACTGCGCGGAGTTTCAGCACAGCCATGAAATCGCCAAGCTGATCGGGTCGCCCCCGGGATATCTGGGGCACCGCGAAACCCACCCGCTGCTGACTCAGGAAGCTCTGAATCAGTGGCATACCGACAAGCTCAAACTGACCCTGTTGCTGTTCGACGAGATTGAAAAGGCCAGCGACGCTCTCTGGCAGCTCCTGCTCGGCATTCTGGACAAGGCCACGCTCACGCTGGGCGACAACCGGCGTGTGGACCTCTCAGCATGTTTGATCGTCCTGACCTCCAACCTGGGGGCGGGGGAGATGAGCGACCTGATGGACGGCGGACTGGGTTTTGGGCAGTCCAAGAAGCCCGACCGGTTCGATACTCGGCTGGACGACAAGATTACCCGGGCTGCCCAGGAAGCTGCCCGGCGTAAATTCTCGCCGGAGTTCATGAACCGCATCGACAAGATTGTGGTGTTCAAGACCCTCAAGCCGGAACACCTGGAGCAGATCCTGGAGATCGAATTAGGCATGGTGCAGCAGCGCATTCTGCAAGCCACCGGCAACAGCCAGTTTGTGTTTAGCTGCACGCAGAAGGTCAAGAAATTTCTACTTGATGAGGGCACGGACCCGAAATATGGCGCCCGCCACCTGAAACGGGCCATTGAGAAGAACATCGTTTTCCCCCTGGCCAACCTGGTTGCCACAGGCCAGATACGGCTGGGCGACTTCATCCGGATCGATATGAAGGACAGCGCGTTTACCTTTACCAAGGAAGCCGAAGGGGCCTTGGTGCCGGTGCTGCTGGAAAAGTATGGAGAGCTCAGTGCATCGGCCCAGGCTGGCGCAAAAGCCGGTCGCGCAGCGTCCAAGCCACGCGATTTTGGAGGGATTGCCCCCCTGCTGGACCACAAATAGATTTTCTTCCCGCTCACGGCCATCGTGGAGCGCAGCTGCGGAAGGCTGATTAAGAGTGCGGGGATTTTTTGGCCTTTAAATCACCCGATGATCCGACCACCCCATCACCAGATATTCTTGCCTATCCCTTCTTTAGTTCCACCAGCACCTGTCGCGCTATTTCCTTGAGCGTTTCAAAAACGCCCTTACCCTGGAAGGCCACCGCCTCAAAGGCGGATTCGTTTTTCTTTTGCAGTTCGCGTTTCAGGTCATCCACGGGAAGGGCAGACGGCAGATCACGCTTATTGAACTGGATAACATAAGGGATCTTGGTGAAGTCGTATCCGTGCTCTTTCAGATTTTCCTGAAGATTCTCAAGCGCTTCAACGTTGGCGTCCATGCGCTCTTCCTGAGAATCGGCCACAAAGACCACGCCATCCACGCCGCGCAGGATGAGCTTGCGGCTGGCATCGTAGAAAACCTGTCCGGGAACGGTGTAGAGATGGAAGCGCGTGCGAAAGCCCCGGACGGTACCCAGATCCAGCGGAAGGAAATCGAAGAACAAAGTACGGTCGGTCTCCGTGGCCAGGGAGATCATTTTGCTCTTTTGCTTGTCGGCCGTCTTATTAAAGATATATTGCAGATTCGTGGTCTTACCGCCTAAACCAGCGCCGTAATATACGATTTTGCAGTTAATCTCTCGGGCCGCAAAGTTGATAAAACTCAAGACTCTTCCTCACATTCGGTTCGCGGGCGCGAAGTCCAACCTACGGACACCGCACAAGGGGATTCCGAACATACGCTGGCTGAATGTTTTATATTACAACAGGCCTGGACGGAGAGAATTCTAATAGTCCCATTACCCGCCAATTCAGGAATTTTTACCGGCAAAAATTACGAAAGTACTACTTCACCTGGCCTGCGATCGGCAAAGGATAGTAACCGTCCTTTGCCCTCACCTGCAGTTCCGGGCGATGCACGTTGACCACAATGGTTCGATAGCTGCTTGAAGGCGTGGCCTTGGTGTTATAGCCCAGGGTGTATTGGTTGCGAGCGACTTCGGTAATGCGAGCGTAGGCGCGTTCAATGGCCTGCCGGTCGAATTCGGCCTGCAGATCGCCTCCGGTATCAACTGCGTATCTGGGCAAGAGGTTTGAGTATCCCATTCCGGGTATTCGGATGCGGTTTAACTTGTCATAGATGGGGTACGAGGCGGCGTCTACTCCCAGCGCATACACCGAAATGTTATTGGAGAGCAGGACCTTGCGCACCTCGTCATAATTTGCGGAGCTACCGGATTCCTGGCCATCGCTGATCACGAAGATGATGCGCCGGCGAACTTTTTCGCGCCGGCTCAACGACTGCGCCGCTCGCAGGATGGCATCGTTCAGCACATGCGATTCCTTGGGAGCCGTATACACATGCGGAGCCTGGGGATCCACGGGACGTCCATTGACGGTTTGCCCCGATCCCATGGGGCCGCTCACCACCGGAGGGCCCCCTTCCCTGCCGACTCGCTTGAGCCGTTGAAGAGCCGCGGAAGGGATGCTTCCCGCGCCCAGAAACGATGACACTTCCTGCACCGTGTTTCCATATCGGAAGAGCGCGACCTCGTCGAATTCACTAAAGGCCCCAACCAGAGCGGGCAGGCTTTCGTTGATCTTTTTCATGGTGGTGGCCGAGACATTGGTATCCACCACCACGGCGGCTGAAAGGGGGAACGGGTCGCTGGTGAAAAAACTCAGCTTTTGCGGCACGCCGTCTTCGAACACCGCGAAATCGTGAGAAGAAAGGCCCGGAACCAGGCGGCCGGAGTTGTCCCGCACTGTCACGGGAACCTGCACAAAGCTAACGGTAGAGCTGAATTTGAACAGTTCGTCGCGGCTGCCCTGTGTGCCGTCCGACGGCTGTCGAACAGACTGGGCCGGTTGATCGCCAGCAGCGGCAGGGGTTGCGGGGCCATCCGTCTCCTCGGGCGCATGGACGTTCTTGGGCGCAGGGGCCGTTCCCGCGGGAAATGTCGTGGCCTCCGGGGAGGGCTTGGGGGTGGGCGCATCAGGAATTTCCGGTTGCTGCGCCCAGGCGCCCAGGCCAGCTACCAGCACAAAAAACGCCAACTTTCTAATACCGGACCCGAAACCAGACATTAGCCCTCCATCTAAATACATCTAAATATAAGACGACGCACAGGCCCCCAAAGATGCGAATACAATAGGTATATAAAGACTAGCAGAAAACGAAAGGCAGTCCAAAGACTCCATGCGAACCCCATATGTCATCTGCACAGTCCTCGTGGCGTTCCTACTGACCGCCACAGCAAGTTTTGCCCAGAATACCAGCCCAAAATCAGATCAGCAGGACCAGAATCCAACATTCCGCAAGAATGTGAACGTGGTCAACGTGTTTTTCACCGTAAAAGACCACCATGGAGCCTTGGTGCCAAACCTCTCCAAGGAGCAGTTCGATCTTCTGGAAAATGGCAAACCGCAGATCATCAAGTATTTTTCCACCGAATCCAACCAGCCGTTGACCCTGGGACTGATGATCGATAGCAGCGGCAGCATGCAGCGCATGTTGCCGACCGAGAAGGTGATAGCCGCCGATTTCCTCCGGCAGGTGGTTACGGAGAAAGACCTGGCGTTTGTGATCAGCTTTGATATCAGCGTAGATCTGCTTCAGGATCTCACCTCCGATATTCGTCTTTTGCGCTCTGGCCTGGAAAGAGCCAGGATCAACGTTGGCGGCGGCAGCGGCGGTATTCCCGGGCTCGGTCAGGGCCCCGTTCCCATCTCCCGTCCCAAGGGGACCCTGTTATTCGATGCGGCCTATCTGGCCTCCAATGAGATACTTAGCAAGCAAGTAGGACGCAAAGCCCTGGTTTTCCTGACCGATGGCGAAGATGAAGGAAGCAGGCTCAAGCTGAGAGATGCAATCGAAGCCGCACAAAAAGCCGACGTAGTCTGCTATGTTCTGCTGCTGAGCGATCCTCAGTACCCCTCAAACAGGGGAGACATGAGCCAATTGGCGGAGCAGACTGGCGGCCGGATGATTCCCGTAAATCATCCGGACAAAATGGGAGCGGCCTTTACCCAGATTTCAACGGAGCTGCGCAGCCAATACTACATCGGCTACACACCCGACAACGACAGGCATGACGGCTCTTTCCGTAAGATCGAAGTGAAGTCAAAAGAGGGACACAAGATCCAGGCGCGAAAAGGCTATTACGCCCCTACTTCTTAGTTAGCCACGAATGACGCGAATAAACACGAATTGAGCAATGGAAAAAATCGAACGAAACAAATGGAGGTCTTTTATTCGTGTTAATTCGCGAAAATTCGTGGCTAATTCCGGCTACTGCTTGGCAGCGAAGTAACCCTTCTTGGCCCGCACTCTGAGCTTTTTGTTTTTCGCTGCGATCTGGATCGAGCGGAACTGCCCATTGGCCAGGAAATTGTCGGGTTTGTAGGCGATAAAGTACTGGCTGCGCAGCTCGCCCTGAATCTCCGTAAAGGCGTTCGCCACGTCTTCAAGCTTGAAGGGGAAAAAGGGCTGGCCTCCGGTGGCATCCGCCAGTACCTTGAGGTTCTTGTCGCCGTTATCTTTAATATTGCTGAGATTAGTGCTGATGGTATAGATAATTACTCCCGCCCGCTGGGCCATATCAATGGCCTCCTGGCGCAGGGCGCGGCTCTGGTTGTCGTCGCCATCTGAAACCAGGATGATGGCCCGGCGCACCGGCCCGTCTGACTGCTCCTTCATCAGCTTGTCTCTGCATGCGTAAAACACCGCGTCCCACATGGCGGTTCCGCCGCCGGGGCGGATATTGCGCACGCCCTGCGTGAGCTTGCTCACATCGTTGGTGAAGTCCTGCTGCAGGTCCGGGACTTCGTCAAAGGCCAGCACAAAGGCCTTGTCTGACTTTGGGCGGATGATCTGATTCAGGAATTCAATGGCTGCCTGCTGCTCAAAGTGAAATCTTTCGCGGATGGAGTTGCTCGCGTCAATCAGCAGCCCCACGCGCAGGGGTAGATCGGTCTGCGACTCAAACCTGAGAAGTTTGACCGGAGGCTTTCTGTCGTCCAGGACATCAAACTGGTCCTGCTGAAGGTCTTTGACAAATCTGCCATGCTTGTCGGTTACGGTGAAGAAGAGATTGACCTCGTCCACACGGCTCCTGAACGTCTGGAGCGCCTGGTCATCGGGAGCGGCACTCGCGTCACCCGGCTTGGGGGAGGTGGTCGGCTGTTGCCCGCCCATATTCGCTGGCGCAGGCGATAGCTGTGTTTGCGCCCCGGCAAGGCAGGCGAGCAGGACCAAAGTCAAAAGGATGGCAGGGATTCTCATTTTCCACATTATAGTCTGTAACCATAACTTACTTTTCTTCTATTTGGCGCAGAAACTGAACCAGTTCGTCAGGCAGCGGCTGCTCAAACGAGAGTGGCGTACTCGTGACTGGATGTTTGAATTGGATGGCCGCGGCATGAAGAAAATTTCTTGCCAACGAAACTGACGAAGCCGGCTCTGAGGCATCACCCCTGGTTCGTTTTGGTCGCGCTATTTCTCGCGGAGCGCCGTACAGGGTGTCGCCCACCACCGGATGTCCGATGGAAGAAAGATGGACCCGGATCTGGTGCGTCCTTCCCGTTTCGATTTTGATCTCCAGAAGCGAAAACTTTCCGTACGGACCATCGATTTGACGCAGTAATTTCCAATGGGTTACGGCCTCCCGCCCATCCGCCCGACGGGCGGTCATGCGGGCGCGGCGCACCAGGTCGCGGCTGATGGGAGCGTTGACCGTCCCATGGGTCTGCGGCATCCAGCCGTGGACCAGGGCAATGTAGGTCTTGCCGATCTCGCGCCGTAAAAACTGCTCCGCCAATTTGCGGTGCGCCTTGTCGCTCTTGGCCACCACAATCAGGCCGCTGGTTTCTTTGTCCAGACGGTGAACAATCCCGGGCCTCAGGTCGCCTCCCAGTTGTGAGAGCTGGCCAAAACGGTACAGAAGGGCATTCACCAGCGTACCTCGACTTCCAGTGTCGTCTTTGCCGGATCCTGCGTGCACGGTCATGCCCGCTGGCTTGTTGATGACCGCAAGACTGCCATCCTCGTAAACGATGTCCAGGGGAATATTTTCCGGAAATGCCTTAAGCGGGGGCAGATCCACTGTGCCGGTGACCGTGATCTCCTCTCCTCCGCGAAGGCGCAGAGAAGGCTTGGGCGTGCCGCCATGGATCAATATTTTATTTTGCTCGATAAGCTGCTGAACGCGGACCCGGCTTACGTCCGGCAAGTGCGCCACCAGCCATTGGTCCAGCCGTTTACCGGAGTCTTCCACCGGGACGCGTAAAATCTGCATTGAAGGGATATCAGCCACGCAGGAAACATCAGGCGAGAGTTCGGTATTTCAGAATTACCCAATTACCAGAGTACGCAATTACCAAATTCTAAGAGCGTGAACATCGCCCACATCAGACGACAGCAACATTCTCATGATCAGAGACAACGGAATAAATCAACAAAACCGACCCACGGGGCCGTGAATCCGGGCCGTTCTGAACCCATCCTAAGATGGTGGGAACCCGCCGCGGCTCTTTAGGCATTTCCGTACTGGCGGAACCTCGCACACCGAGCCGTATCTACGAGTCAGGCCCCCTGTTCATTGAATGTTGGTTCATGAACGGTGACCGTGTTCACCTGCTTTGCAGGCCGGTCTGTCACGAAGATGCTAAAGAAAAGCCGAATAGATAGCAAGGGGCCCGCTCCAAAATTCTTGCGCTCCGGACCGCCATCGAATCCGCTTTCATCTGCTTCACAAGGACTTTAATTTCTCACAAAGAGCAGGCAAAACCTCAACGCTGATGACGCTGATCTTGACTGATTGCCGCTGATGAATACCAGTCGGGCTCAACCGGACGCATAACAATCTTTGTTTGTGACTTCCTGGCCGGAGCTGCCCTGAGCAGCAGCGAAGTGTGGTTTGCTGTTGGTTTTGTTTTTGCGTGCCCTGCCTTCCTTCGAGTGCAGCGAAGAGCCCACACTGTGCCACGGAAGGGTGGTAAGGCCTGTTCTCGGTTGAATCAGTTACCCTGCCCGGCGGTTCTCTTCTAAAACCTCGTCCAGGGCCCCGGCCAGCATTCCTGCGCGCTGGCGGTACTCGGAGGCCAGGGCTTCGTATTTCTTTTTGAGCAGGTGGTACTCGTCGGCAATGTTCAGGGCGGCAAGAACGGCAAGACGCAACGAGTCAATGGTGGCGGTCTGCTCGGCCACGCTGCGCATCTTGGTATCAACAAACTCGGCCAGCTTGAGGATGTAATCGGCGTCTGTCCCGCGAAGGTTGTAAACCTGGTCGTAAATCTCGACCCGCACGG
>DATMMY010000002.1:0-14381 GCA_035569515.1 Candidatus Solibacter sp.
CCCCAGATTCATCAATGTTCCGTAAGGCGCGGGATTGCGTTCGCGCAGCCGCCGAAAAATTGTCGAAGGCGGCATTGGACAGGGCTCATAAAAGAGCTGGCTGGGCACAACTTCGAAGAGATCTCCGCGCTTGAACCATTCCTGAGCCACACCAACAAGATTTGAGAAGGCTCCGAACTCATGGTCTCTGTATCGGGCAACTTCCGTGGCGCCTTTGTACCGCACCGTGGGCGACGTTCTGGGAAGGTTCACCGTGGATGCGCTGCCCGCCTTGAACTCATATGTGTATCTCATAGCCGTCTGGCGGCGATGATCAACAACAATGAGTTCATCAGGAAGATAAACAACAAGGTCACGGCTGTCAGCGGGCCGCACCTGCTTGAATTGAATAGGCTCAAATTGAAAGGCCAAGTCATAGCCGAATGCCCCATAGAGGCCCAAATGCTTTTCGCTTGAACTAAAGAAAAGATCGGTCACGCCCCGAAGGACTGAGAAGATCGAAAACTGCTTGCTCCGCTGGTCTTCAGGAAAATGTTCTTGCGCAGAACGAACATCTCCTCTGATTTCGTCTTCATGCCGCTCAACGTTGCTCACAGCTTCCAGGGCCACCAACTTCGCGGCAATGACGCCCAGGAGGGCCTTGCCGCGATCGTTGAGAGCAGTGATTGTAAAGGAGCGGCTCCTGGAAGTTATTCGGAGGGGCGGATCGATAAAGCCAATGTCCCATCTGGTGTATCTGCCGGGATATTCATAGCTGGATGCGAGTAAAACACCGGGATGTTCATCAAGAGCATCAATGATAGGCTCTATCGCATCCACATAAGTAAGCTGCTTGCTCGTTTTCTCGATCTCAATTCCGCCTCGAGTACAATACCGTACACATCCATTCACATTGTTCATTGCCTAACTCCTCAATAGGTCCCCGCTGGCGCTGCTCCAGCACAGGGAGTTTGGGGCCTTAAATGGCGTCGTACTGTTTTTTGGCATAGGACGAAATGAGTTCCGCAACGGCCGGCGGAGCATGACCGGTATTCTGCTCGATTGTCTGCACAATGGCGCTTCCCACGACCGCCGCATCCGCGAATTCAGCAATTTGCGAAAGATGTTCGGGCGTCGAGATCCCAAAACCTACTGCTACCGGCAAATCCGTGTATTTCCGGACACGCCGCACCAGATGGGCGGCATCATCTGTCAGCTTTTCCTGTGCGCCCGTTACGCCGGTGCGAGACACAGCATAGATTAGTGCCTGGGAGGAACCAGCGATCTTTTGCAAGCGCCGATCAGTAGTAGTAGGTGCAATAAGAAATATGGCAGCCAAACCTGAAGCGGCCATGCAACGACGATATTCCCCGGATTCTTCCACCGTGAGGTCTGTTATGAGTACGCCATCTACACCTGCATCTACCGCGGCCGCGCAGAAGCGATCAAACCCCAGGCGCAAGACCGGATTCAAATAGGAAAAGATCACCAGGCCCGCTTCAGACTGCTTTCGGACGTCCCGTGCGAGCCGCAGCACATCCTGCAGTGATGTGCCATTGCGGAGGGCGCGTTCACTGGCCCGTTGAATGACGGGCCCATCCGCGATGGGATCGCTGAAGGGTACTCCTAACTCGATCACTTCGGCGCCAGCAGAAATTGCGGCGAGAATGATTTCACCCGTAGTGTGCAGGTCCGGGTATCCGCACGTAATGTATGCAACCAGCCCTGGCTTTTTTTTGAAACGAATCCGGTCCATTTGATTTATCCGATACCAAGATTTTCTCTCAGAATGCCCATGTCCTTGTCCCCGCGGCCCGAGATGTTCACGATCAACACGTCTGATCTCTTCATCAGTGGCGCCCGCTTCAGGCACTCGGCAACCGCATGAGAGGATTCAAGTGCCGGGATGATTCCCTCCGTCCGCGCCAGCAGCATGCAGGCGTCAAGCGCCTCCCTATCGGAAACCGCAACGTATTGCGCGCGCTTACTATCGGCTAAAGCGGCATGCTCCGGACCAATCGAGGGATAATCCAAGCCGGCGGAAACAGAGTGCGTGCCTGCAATCTGGCCACAATCGTCCTGCAAAACATAGGAATACGTGCCTTGCAGCACGCCCGGAAGTCCCCCACGAAATCGCGCCGCATGTTCGCCTAGTTTGTCGCCTCGCCCACCGGCCTCTACTCCAATCAGGACGACCTGCTTCTCGGGGATGAATTCGTGAAAAATGCCCATGGCGTTCGAGCCTCCGCCCACGCAGGCAATTATTGCCGCAGGAAGCTTTCCCTCCGCTTTTAGAATCTGGGCCCGGGTCTCTCGTCCAATTACTGAATGAAAATCACGGACCATCGTGGGATAAGGATGGGCGCCTAAAACGCTTCCAAGGAGGTAATGCGTGTTACGAACGTTAGTAACCCAATCACGCATAGCTTCATTGATTGCGTCTTTTAAAGTCTTGGATCCGGAATCGACTTCCCGCACCTCTGCGCCTAAAAGCCGCATCCGAAACACATTCAGCTCCTGGCGGCGCATATCTTCAGCGCCCATGTAAACAACACACTCAAGACCGAACAGAGCGCAAACAGTGGCGGTGGCCACTCCGTGTTGCCCGGCTCCGGTTTCAGCGATGATGCGATGCTTGCCCATACGTTGAGCCAGCAATGCCTGACCAATACAGTTATTGATTTTGTGTGCGCCGGTATGCAACAGGTCTTCCCGCTTCAGGTATATCTTCGCCCCACCCAGATCCCTGGTCAGCCGCCCCGCAAAAGACAAGGACGTGGGGCGCCCAGCGTACTCCTGCAAGAAACATCTGAGTTCAGAACGAAATTTCTTGTCGCGACGCGCGTCATCATACGCACTTTCAAGTTCTTCCAGCGCAGCCACCAGCGTCTCTGGAACATATCGGCCGCCGTAGGCACCGAACCGCCCTGGCACCGATTGCTCTTTTGCGGCAGGGCGTTTCCTGGCGGCCATTGCCCCTTTAGAATAGGAAGCACCTTCGTTGGTAACGAGATGAGGCGTTCTAGCTGGCATTGTCATGATGCTTCTACTCCCATGCGTATGGAGTTGAGTCCTGTTTCTTGGAGGAGTTGTTCAAGCTTTTGACCGGGGCGGTTGCTACGCATTAGCGCTTCGCCAATAAGGAATGCGTGATACCCGCAGTCGTGCAGTTTCCTGATCTCAGCCCCCTCAGAGATCCCGCTTTCGGCGACTCTCATTACTGCGGGCACGATTTTTGCAGCTATTTCCAGCAATCTGTTCAAACTGACATCGAACGTGCGGAGGTCACGGCTGTTGACTCCAATGATTTGGGCCCCGCCGTCCAGCGCCCGCTTCAACTCGTCTTCGTCGTGGACCTCGCACAGTACATCCAAGCCAAGCTGACCGGCAAAGGACAAGAACCGGCGAAACTCCCGATCAGTCAACGCTGACATTATGAGGAGCACCGCATCGGCGTGGTGCGCTTTCGCCTCGATGATCTGGAATTCCTCAACAATAAAATCCTTACAAAGGCACGGCAGGCCTGTCACCATCGATGCCTGCAGCAGGTTTGCCAAAGAGCCATGAAAAAACCTTTCCTCGGTGACCACAGACAGTGCCGCAGCCCCCGCCTTCGCAAGTTCGTCGGCAAGCACTGCCACTGGAAACGAGCTGCGGAATATGCCCTTGGAGGGAGAAGCTTTCTTCAGTTCCGCAATGATCGCGGGCCCTGCAGCATGTCTTGCTGCAAGACTCTTTCGGAAGCCTCGAGGCCTATGGTTTTGAGCAGATTCTTCGATCCAGCGGAGATTTGCGTTCTCTTTGGAGCGAGCAACCCGCTCTTTTGTGAAACCAAGAATCTCGTCAATCAGGGGGGAAGCCAGGCTCATGATTCGTTCACGTGTTTCCAAAAATCGTTGCACCCGTGGATTTTGAGAGGTACAGACCCGGTCAATGTTAGCGACCGGGTCTTGCCCACTCGTTATTCCAAGTTCGAAGGCGCACATCGCGCCGCACCAGCACTGTATTAGGCAGCGGCACTGGCACCGAAATGTTTCTGAATGTTGTCAAGCTCACGTCTCAGCGACTCGGCCTGTTTTTCAAACGATTCCTGGCTCATACCGGGTCCCTGAAACATCGTGAAGATATAAGCCGAGTGACCATTGGGCAGAGGTATTACCCGGGTCGGGAAGAGACCCATCTGTTCTTCTGTAGGTCCCGCATACATGTCAATCGTGCCGGTGGCCAGGTTGGCGTCAATTTTGAAAAAGAGGTCCTGGCCCGTACAAGTGTGGACTTTGTACTTTCCCCGTTCCACGTGCAAGCTTTGGCAGAATTCGGTTGCCCACTGCGGCAAATTATTTATGTCGGAAAGATAAGAGAAAACCTTGTCTTTCGACGTCGGAAGAATCGCAACTACAGTGTTGGTAAGCATGAGTTGTCTCCTTTTTGGGAACTGAGATAAGAGCATCCGCAGCTCCGTTTCAGTAAATAGTACGATATCGGACTATATTCCAGCAACGCATCTCCAGCCCGAAAATATCATTGGCACATCCTAATCTTGAAATTATTACTTGTATGAAATCGTCGAGTTGTAGCGGCGTAGGGCCGACATAACTTATGCCGACTTGGCCATTGAGGAAACGAGCGCTAGCCTGGGAGCCTCAAGCGAGCTCTTCAGGTGTTGCGGCAATGAGGCCTCAATCTTTGCTAAGGCATAATTTGCCGCCTTGGCCATGGCCGAATCTCCAGCGCCATGGATCATCTGAGCACCCGCTGCGAGTGCTTTTAGTTCGCTATCAGTAAACATGAGTGGTGGCAGGTAGAACTCTTTTCTCAGTGAGTAACCTACTCCCGGCTCCCCCTCAATAGGTATCCCCTGCTCCATCAAATTTTTGAGGTCACGATAGACAGTGCGTTGCGAGACCTCTAAGTCACTGGCAATCTGCCGGGCCGTAATCACTTTACCGCGTCGCAAAAGCAAAACGATCGAGAACAACCTATTCATGGACCGCATGTCGATCTCCTTCGAACCCATCTGTTGGTTGCCCACTTCTTTAAGATATGCCTGACCTACCTCCCAGATTGTCAGACACGACTATTAAGCTATTTTGTTGTTAGCTGTGACAGCCACAGCCTTAAGTTCAGCCGGCTGGTGGTACACAGAGTCTGGTATAAAGCGGTCGACGGCCTTAGCGATCAGCCGCAAGCGGCACATAAGCCCATCAAACTGCTCCGGAAGGACCGATTGTGCTCCGTCACACAACGCCGCCTCGGGGCAGTCATGAACTTCTATGAGAAGTCCATCGCTTCCGGCCGCCACCGCTGCTTGCGCCATGGCCACAACACGATCACGCCTGCCGGTGGCATGGCTCGGATCAACGATTACTGGCAAATGCGACAAGCTCTTAAACACGGGAATTGCCGCAAGATCCAGGGTATTTCTCAAGCTTGTTTCAAAGGTTCGAATTCCTCTTTCGCAAATTATTACTTCGTAATTGCCGCCTGACATGATGTATTCGGCAGCTAGAAGCGTCTCTTCGATGGTCGCTGCCAGACCGCGCTTAAGCAGGACCGGCTTGTTGATCTGTCCGAGGGCACGCAGCAAGTTAAAGTTTTGCATATTGCGCGCGCCTACCTGGAGAATGTCTACATAACGCAGGAAAAGTGGTATCTGAGAGGCCTCCATAATTTCAGAGACCACCAGCAGTCCGAAGCGGTCGGCGGCCTGGCGGAGATACTTAAGTCCCATATCTCCCAGTCCCTGAAACGAATAGGGAGACGTGCGAGGCTTGAACGCTCCTCCTCTGAGGACCCTGGCACCGCTCCGCGCCACAGCCGATGCAACACTTGCGACCTGCTCGGGACTCTCTACAGCACATGGGCCCGCCATCACAATGACTTCAGGACCGCCGATGACCACGTCTCCAATCCTGATCTCTGTTCCTTCGGGCCGAAATGCGCGACTTGCAAGTTTATAAGGAGATACGATGGGAACAATCTCTTTGACGCCTTCCAGTGCATTGAAGTCCCGGCCATCTACCGTCTTGTCCCCTACCGCGCCTAACACCGTATAGCGTGCGCCACTGGAACGATGTACGCCATAGTTGAGGTGAGTGAGTCTTTCAATCACGTTATCAATTTGTCTTTCAGTCGCGGCCTCTTCCATAACGATGATCATCTTAGCCTACCTTCCATTCGATCTAGCTTCGCCGTTGGGTTTTGAGTTCCGGCCCCGCATTGGCCTCTTTGAACGGCGGAGCAAGTTCAATGAGCCATGCTGGGCAGCAGTTAAGGATCCCTCACTGGATGCACGGTCCCGGGTGCCCGCCCGATTTTCCCGTTTATCAGCAGTGGCTATTAGGTTTGACAAGGCAATAATCGCCATTGGCGGCCTCCAAATCACCTTACCTGCGGCCAGATTCACCTGATGCATCAGCACCGCAGGGTCCTTGCCGGCTAAATCAGAAAGCCTGCTAATACCGATAGATCTGAGACGTTCAACGACGCGCCTGCCACATAGGGGCACAGACCGCATGGCTCGCTCGTCCTCGGAGGTCCTCTTCATTGGTGCTTACCCAAATCCGCTCACTTTTCAAATGGTCTGTTCGTGCCAACAGAAGACCCGACACTCATATTCATTAAAGTCTTCAAAGCACCACGAAGCTTTTCAAATTGCGGCCCAGGAACGTGGCCATGCACCGCACGGTCCATGTCGCTTAACACTTTCTTGGCAACGTTCATAAAACGTCGACTGCGGTCTGTAAGATAAACGCGAAATGCTCTTGCGTCTTTGGGGTCGCGGCTGCGATGTATCAGCCCTTTTTTTTCCATGGTCGAAATCAAGGTGGTCATTGTCTGCTTACTTAATCGGGCGCGTCGTGCCAACTCGCCCATCTGCAATCCATCCTCCTCAAACAGCGGAACCAGAATCGACCCATAAGCGGGCCTTACCTCTTCATACCCTGCCGCGCAAAATCGCTCATAAAGAAGCTCATTCCAGCGTTGAGACGCCTTGGCCAGCAGAAACCCCAGATTTTCTCTCGGATTAAAGCCGGATTTAGGCACGTCTAATAGTACGATATAGGACTAATTAGCGTCAAAACATCTGCTTATAATGTCGTCCAGTAACGTGAAATCCCCCTTCTGAAGTTGCACTGGATTCTAAAATACTGGAAACTGCGAGGCCAGACAGTCAACTTTTCATGCGGAACGCTTCCACACAAGCCGAATTTCCGCAAAACGGAACGTCCTCGGCCGTCTTTGATTAAAGTCGATTCACCAGATAAAATCCCCCTGTGAATTTTCCACGGGCATACATGCAAGGCTTTAATCCCGTCAAAATTAATTGGGTTTCACAATACTTAACCGGCCGCCCGCTGAGGCTTCTCTTTCTCGTGGTTTTGGAATTGGTTCTATATCAAACGCCAGCATTGGCCCAAAGGACACCCTATGTTGGTGTCCTTGGAGGAGTGTCCACACTGTCAGCAGATGCTGGATCTGTGCTCACATCCCAGAGTCTGCTTACGTCCTCTTATAAGCCGGAAAATGGCCCTCTCGTAAACGCGGTCGCGGGCGTCCATTTTCATGAGTACTTAAGTCTGCAATTCAATTACGTATGGAACCGAAACCACGTCACAATGAATTCCGCTTCGTCAGCCTCTAACTCATTTTATTTGCAACAGCGTACTAGTTCACAGCAGTCCGCTATTGTTGATCTGTTGGTCTATTTTCGACGAAAGAACAGCCGTTTGCGCCCTTACCTTGGAGTGGGTACAGGTGTCGTCCACTTCTCCAGCACAGAAGAGCGGACAACAGCTTTGGGAGGTACTCCTGTTCTGCCTCCAGTGCATTTCTCTTCAACCCAGGCCGCACTTCACGTGCCTGTAGGCATTGATCTGGCTGTGACGCGCCAACTGGCCATTCGCTACAGCTTCAGCGAAACTATTCGGCACAACGACGTGAGTGAGAAACTTTCTCCGCCTGGGGAGCGGTCTCTGGCCAGCTTCTACAACCTGGTCGGGGTCCTGATTCGGTTCTGATCTGGTTATGGCTTCTGGAAGTCCGCATAGGGGCAACCGGGCCAGAAGATAGGCGCTTTCTCAATATTTTCCGCAGCCACCCGTGCATGGCAAGTCCAACAGAAAAACCGTGATTTCGTCTTTTCTCCCACAGGAGTAATCTCGACCAGCTTTTCAAAAACACACAGGCTGTGTCCCTTTGCTTCAATCTCTGAAATGCTCTGGAGATGACCTGTCTTTTGCTGTTCTCTTATCAGGGTAGAATAGACGCGCGCCTTTATGCGCGTTGGTGCATGCTCTTCCGAAACCTCCGGATCGGGCTTAGAGAATATCCGGAAAAACTCTCTATCCTCTTCACGCGGCATGAATCCAGCTCCTTCTAAAGTGTTCTCGGGCCCTTGCAAGCAACCGCTCCATGGCTTTTTCCGTCTTCCCTGTAAGCTGGGCCATTTCACGCAAGCTGCGACTCTCCACATAACGCCAAAGCAACGCGAGACTGTAGGCCTCCGGGAGACCCGCCAGAACCCGATGAATTCTTTGGTCACGGGATATAGAGTCCAATTGCTCTTCAAATCTGGGAATGACCATCGGTTCTTGAACCAATTCGTCATCTCCTTCCGGCCAATCGACTTCGTATAGCCGTTTCCTGTAGTAGTCATCGACTTTATGTCGTGCAATACCCAGCAGCCAGTGGCGCAACGGCGCGTCTGCGCGGTAGCCGCCGAGATTTTTCCAGGCCGCCAAAAAGATCTCCTGTATCAGATCGTCTGCAGCTGCACTGTTAGGCATGACGCGCCGACGCACGTAGGAATAGACGCAGTCAGCATAGCGTGACACGAATTCAGCGGTCGCTTTGCGATCTTTAGACAGGACGTCGGCGACCAACTTCACATCATCGGCCGAATTTGGTCCTGCCTCCTCTAACATCTGCTCTTGCTGTCCCATAGCTGCTGCAGGTCGTTTCCCTCTGTTTATATAGTCGCTGGAAAACCTAAAATACCCCCTCGAAATATCTGAAAAGAATCAGGATCTGGAGTCAAGACCGGGCCAAACCATGCGTATTCTCGCGATAAATAATCGGGAGCTATTTTTTCACTCGCCGCTTGCTTGCGATGCGCTGGAAAGCTCCGATGGCCAGGCTACTTTCGCAGTTCAAGCTGCCACAAAATAATCAGGAGAGTGGGGTCCATTAGCTGCGGAGGCAACTCGGTGTACCAAGCACACGATAGATGCGCATATGAACTGTGCTAGATTATTTATGTCCCGCGATCGTGAGCGCGAAATTTTCAGAATCCGACAATCCTTTCGGGGCCTGCTATGCAGACGTCCGACCTTATATTGAATCAATAATCCTTCGCTCCTGGAGATAGAATGTCAAGCAGGGCTACTACTAATCTTGCAGAAGTTGAGCGCAGCAAAACGAGCCTGCCCGAGGAGGTCCAGCCATCGCTGAAGAGAAGTTGGGGCATGCTCTTCCTCGCAATTATTGAAGCAGTATGTGTGTTTTCGGTGGCTGCCGCAAGAGCTGGTTTTGTTGTTGGTTCATCGTCAGCCATATTCGCCGGGTGGTCGACCTTCCTGCACCGGGATATTTTTCGTATCCCGATTCTTGCTACAGCAATCGCAGGGGCCATACTTAACCTTTATCTGCTGTGGAAACGGCACAAACTCCGAAATGCAGATGCAGCCGCCTGGCGAAGACGACCCATAACGAAAAGAGAGCGATGGAAAACCAGCTTAGTGCTTTTCCTGTCTATTTTGACCCTGGTCACGTCAGCAATAGAAATTTATCTTCATCGCTCAATTCACCATACCATCATGTAAAGGGTTCGCAGACCGCCGGTTCAACGTTCCTTCTCAATCCGCGCCTTAAGTCTCGCGCTGAATCCGGCAGGCAGCGCGAAAGTGCGATTATCTGCCACCAGGACGATGATATTGTGAATACCGTCGATAATTGCAGCGCAATGCCGGCAATAATCCAGATGAAGCTCGATTGCTTCCCGGATTTCAGGCGCGACTGCATCGTCGATATAGTTCGATATCTCGCGCCAGACATCCCTGCATGTCATAGCCATGGATTCTTTCCTTTTTTGAAAAACTGACGGCTGAGCACGCTGCTGTTCTTTAGTGCGGGTGCGATCAAGTCTCTTAATTGGAGCCGCGCGCGAAGCAAGCGGGTCTTCACAACTCCTTCGCTCACGCCCAGGCACTGCGCAACACTTGCAACATTGAGGTTCTGAACATCACGCAGCACAAAGACCTCCCGGTATATTTCCGGCAAACTCCTGACAGCCTGGCGCAGAAGTTCGCGGACTTCTTTGCGCTCGAGCGACTCGCACGGTATCTCACGCCAATCGCCGAAGTTCCGGGGGATGTAGTCGCCTTCCTCATTGGACCCCGTATCGAGAGAATCATATAACGCCGGGCGAGACTTTCGCAGCCTCATTTTGGCTTCGTTCAATGCAATTCGAACCAGCCAGCTGCCGAACTTGCTCTCACCCCTGAATTTATCGAGGTCTCGCAATGCCTTTAGAATTGCCTCTTGAGCGCAGTCCTCCGCATCTGCTTCATTGTGGAGCACTGCGAAAGCACTCGTATAGACCATGCGTTCATAGGGGGCAACAAGCTCATAGTAGACATCTCTCTCCCCGGCAAGAACGCGACCAATTAACTGAGATTCCTCGTGACCCTCGCTCTCGATCATCCTTATGTGAGACCCTCTCCTTGCCAATTTCCATACCTGGGGCAGTCCACGAGGCTCCTTTCAAAATTCGGCAGCTGACCTTGCGTAAAATGAATTTCTGCATCGCAAGTCAAGCTTTGAGTCCGACATAAAAAAATGTATCACGTCTCCTTGGACAATTCGTTTTTCAGGTCGATTCGGGCCGGAGCATGAGCTTGATCTCAACGGTTTGCAAAGGCACGCTAGATCATTGGCTAAAGAAATTCAATTTTTCTTGTAACAAATTATGAATCTGCGAATCAAACGTGCGAGTGCAATAAACATGCATTCGCTTCAACTCCAACCTGCGCTGGCCTTGTCCTGCAACTGGTCAGCGCAGCCTTAAGCTTTACGTGAGGTGCAGAGCTCCGATCCTGATGGCAGCGTGCTCCGCATAGAGGGCAGACCTCAATGCTTGCCCTGTACCAGCTGCTCCGGACTCTTTACAGTACTCGTAGGCCTTCGTCGACAGATGTTTGCGCAGTCCGTTCCGCCCAAGTCCGGCCAACCTTAATAGAGGGTTTTAAGATGGCTCCAATGGGAACTATGCCACCGAGTTTGTGCGCCGCTACGGCTGCCAGGCCCATGGATGCGGCGCAGCCGCACGAACTGCAGTCCGGATTTCCACCAAATTGACACGGGACAATCTTGGTTTTCAGGTCCGCCGACAGTGTTTGGGTAGTAAGGGCAAAAACACAGTCCTTGGGACTGCGTGGCGGCGTAGCAAACTGTCGAATCATTCCCGCGGACATGTCCAGCTTGGGAAATTCTTTCCGTAATGCAAGCATTTCGGCAATGGCTTGCAGGCGTTCCTGTGGTTGCAATATTTCGGGCAACCGATCTCCAACCTGTGGAGTGAACAAGCTGAACCATACTCTGCGGATCTCGGTCCGAGGGGTCCAGTACTCCAGAAATTCTCTTAGATAGCCTGGCCGCTTCATCATTTGACCGGTCACCGTGCAGTGGATCGTGATCTTGTGACCAGCGATGTTCTTCAGGATTCGATCGTAGGTTGCCGGTGCACGCCGGACATCGTGCTCCGGTTGGAGACCGTCAATCGATACGACGACGTTCAGGCGGGCAAGCGTCGCCCAGCCCGGCACAAGGAGCCGGAATGCGCTGGTAACGATTTGGACGTGAATTCCACGTTCGAGCAGTAGCGGAACCATCAACTCGAGCTCACGATACCGGACAAGAGGGTCTCCTCCCACGATCGACAGATGCAAGGGCTTGAGCCGGTCGACGACCTCAAGAACACCGTCTATCAGTTCTTGCCCTTTGCGATCACGAAGACCTCGCAAAGTCATGCTGCCACCTAGATGCGCGTCATCATAGGCATAGCAGCCGGGGCAACGCAGCGGGCACTCGCGCGTAATCTCAAGGGAAAGCGAAGGCCGCTCTCCCTTGAGAATCTTGCCCCATGCCCTAATAATTTCTGAAGTCTTCATTCCAGTCTCGTTCTGTCACGGAAAGCCTACCCACCACGCGTGACAAAATAATTGCACCTGGTGGGAACGCTGCGACAATATCGATTAGAACCGGAGGGTGAATCTCGAGTTGGCTGCAGCTGCCATCGAAGGCCATCTGCTAATGTTGTTTAAGAAATACTGTATCCTCATATCCTGCCCCGCCTTTGCCACCAGGGCTAAAGCCCGGCTGCTGGTGGCACTAAACACGGGCCTAAAGGCCCGTTCTTCCACCATATCTTGCACACTCAGTATTTTCCTAAACCTCTATAAAAGCCAAAATCAGTAGCAAGCAGTAGTAGCTACTTCCCTCAGCCTGCCAATTTTCTTCCCGCGCTCCCATCCGGACTCCGCGACTGGGGACAGTACTTTTCTGCCGCTCCATCATTCGGCAATACTTCCCGCAGCGCCCATTCGATGCGCTTAATCGCTTCTCTCACATATTCGCAAGGCAGGGCCGAGTTGTCCGAGACGCCGTACTGGATCACCTGGAGCGCATTGCGGATATGGTGGTTCATCTCCGCGATCACTCTTGCCCTTGTCTTCTCATGCTCCTTAGCTCTATCGAACCAGCTGAGGATCGCAAAAAGGACAATCCCAAAGGTCGCGCCAATAACGATGTCATCCCACACGGTATCTGCGGGATTGATGCCGTACACAGTCAGCACGCGGTGAAACAGCTCTCTCTCGATGATTTCAATGACAACCGCGAGCACGATGACGAGATACTTAACCAGTCCACGCAGTCTCACAGGGTGTAATCCTTTCCTGAGTCGCATCCAGAAACGCCTTGCTGTTGCCCTATAGTGATCAATGGACCAAGCTTGGGGAAATCTGTGGCGAGTGTGCTCCAGCAGCCGGCGTGCCCATGCGTAATGTTGCGAAAGAAGCGTGACCCCTACTATCAGCAAAACCGCTCCAGGTATGAACGGCAGCACCAGACCTGCGGCTCCTATCAGTATGCACAGCCACCCTGCCGCGAAAAGGACTACGGGTTTCATGAGTTATGTCTCCTCCGCGGGCACAGGTACCGCGGACTTGCCGTGCAAATACGCCCGGGGAACTGAGAGTGAAGCAAACAGAGCCAGGAAGATGAACAGGTTGTCAATGCTGAGAGCTAGCTCAATCAGGTACCCAGCCATAAATGCTATCGCCTGGCCGGCGCCCCGCCAGAAGTAAACTCCAGCATCAAACCCGCAGGTCAGCAAGATCCACATAGCACTGTCCACGCGACGGCCTCTCGTGCGCTGAGTTCATGCGTGTCCCGGTTGAACACCCATAGATCGAGTACCAGAACACCGATGACGACTAAATGGAAAACGATCCAGAATACGGGCACTGCAGCAGCCTGTTCGACGAGACATCAGTAACACGTGCCGTTGCTATTTGCCATGGAAGCTAGCATCCCCGCCCCGAACGGTTCGATTGACATCCAATCAACATTTCATCCGGCCGCCACGAGTAATGTGCTCTTGGAAGTTCAACTTCAGCAGCGCTGAATGCCGATTTTTTCAAGAAGGGTACTGCACGGAGAGAGCGGAGGCTCCGCAAGTTGGCGTAGCATCGACCATCTTGGTCGCATTATATAAGCTGCAACAACAGCCAGTACCGAACACATCACCAGTAGGAATGGTAGAAGTTGACCAGTGCGAAGAACAGTCTGGGGCAAATCAACCACCAGGTGCACCACTAGCAGAATGATCCAAATCACCACCAGCACGACGATCACCCGAGTGAACACCGACATATGCACAATCTAAGCGCCGATTTACCCGGTTGTCAAATTGAGGGCGGAATAGAATTCATGATTACTGAAATCTGTTATCTCCTGGCTGGAAATCGTTCGTAGCGCACGGGTGGGCGACGACTCGCCCAGGACAAGGGGGCTTTGTTGGCTCCCGGTCTGAATTCTAGAAAGATCCGTCTCCATGGCCGCCGCGACTGCGAAAAGTTCACAACAAGAGGCTCTGGAAGATGGATGTCTCTTTATCATCTTTTGTACGAGGATACATGCCAGCCTTCGGTGGCTTGCTATTAGATGTAGGGTCGGATATCTGCGCAGGAAGGTCCATAGAAGCTCTGTGTGACGCATTGAAACTTAGGATATTTTAATATTCACTCTTTCTTTGATTTCACTAAGTCGCATATGGATCGATAGCTTTGTCTAAATATGCTTTAAAAGTTGTTGCGAAAAAATAGGTTGGTGTAACAATA
>DATMMY010000003.1:0-2914 GCA_035569515.1 Candidatus Solibacter sp.
TTCAGGACCACGTAGGCTGCGGGCTTGATCAGATGGTTTCCGTCGGTAACGCCGATGACGGCGGCCTCCTGCACCAGCGGGTGCTCCAGCAAGAGGCTTTCAATCTCTACCGGGCTGACCCACATGCCTTTGACCTTCATCATGTCGTCGGCGCGTCCTACGTACCAGTAATAGCCGTCCGGATCGCGATAGTATTTGTCGCCGGTGCGCAGCCAGTGTCCCTGGATTGTGTCTTTGGTTTTCTCGTGCTGGTTCCAGTAGCAGGAGCATACGGAGTCTCCTTTGATGAGCAGGCTCCCAATTACATTGTCGGGTACCGGTTCATCGTTTTCATCGACGATGCGCGCCTCGTATCCGGGAATGAGCTGTCCGCTGGAGCCTGGGCGCGCCGCCCCAGGACGGCTTGCAATAAACATCTGCAAAGCCTCAGTGGAGCCGATGGAGTCCAGAATCTCCACTCCGAATCGTTCTCGAAAGCGCTGGAAGACCGGGGTCGGCAGCGGCTCACCGGCGGAGACCGCATGGCGCACGCTGGAGAGATCAAAGTCACGCTCGCCTTCGCTCTGAAACGACAAGAGCGAGGCGAAATTGGACGGCACAGAGAAGAACAGCGTGGGCCTGGATCGCGCAATCACGCCAAAGATGTTGGGCGGAGAAGGAGAGCCGGGCAAGAGGATGCTGGTAGCGGCCACGGAAAGGGGGAAATAACACCCGTTGCCCAACCCATATGCGAAAAATAGCTTGGCCACGCTGAAGCAGCGGTCCTGCTCGGTAATGCCCAGAATTGCCTTGGCATAGAGTTCAGAACACACCACCATATCGTGGTGCAGGTGGATGCAGCCCTTGGGAAACCCGGTGCTGCCTGAAGAGTACAGCCAGAAGGCGGCATCGTCTTTGCTGGTAGCTTCGGCCTGGAGTTCGCTTGAGCTTTCAACCATGAGAGGCTGCAATGCGTCCATGCCGTCTGGGGGCCCTCCCGCAATCACGATCTTCTTCAGATAGCGCAGATTCTCTTTGGGAATTGCCTGGATCTGTGGATACAAAGCTTCGCTTACGATTGCGGTCCGCGCGCGGCAGTCATTGAGCATGTACTCGTACTCCGCCGGCTTCAGCATTGTGTTCATGGGAATCGGCACAGCGCCGATTTTTATGCCGCCAAAGAACCCATAGAAGAATTCTGGCGTATCCAGCAATAGCAGTCCCACCCGCTCTTCCAGCCTTACATCCAGCTTCTTCAGCACATTGCCCAACCGGTTGACCCGCTCATGAAGCTGGGCATAAGTGACCTGTTCGTCGCCGCATTCAATGGCGACCTTGGCTCCTCGACCATCCTTTATATGGCGATCAATAAAATGGGTGGCGGCGTTAAAACAAGACGGCAGTTCGATGGTCTTCATCGCTCACTTTCGCTTCGTATTTAACTAGCTTGCATTCAACATCTTAGACCGATTTTGACGGTCCAGCGCAGGATCCTGGCCTACACTTGTCCCAAATACAACCAACAAAAGAGTACGCTGGAACTTTAGGAGTGGCGAACGCGTAATCTATCTCGTTAGGTGAAACAAATAAAGATTATTCTAGCGTTCCGTTAATAAATGCGTCTTCTCTCCGTCTTTCAAGCAGGAGGGGCCGCGGCGCAAGATGCAGGTCACAATGGAAATAGCACCAGCAAATATTGGGGCCATGGTCGCAGGCGGGGCAGAGATCGCCCAGCCCGTATCAGGGCTTGAACAAGTCTTCATGGACCACAAAGATCTGGTCTTCAAGACCGCTTACCGGGTCACCGGTAACGCCACCGATGCCGAAGACGTGCTTCAGTCGGTTTTCCTGAAACTGCTTCGGCAGCCGCACTTGCCGGAAATCCGTTCGATGCGGGCCTATTTGCAACGTGCCGCCATTAACGCCGCTCTGGATCTTCTGCGTCTGCGAAAGGATACACAAAGCCTTTCCCTGAGCGAAGACGAAAACGGCGGCGGGTTCCAACCGGTGTCTAAAGACATGCGGGAATCCGATGAAGTCCGGGACTGGCTGCGCCATGCGCTGGCCAGGCTGAATCCCAAGTGGGCGGAGATGTTTGTGCTTCGCTTCATTGAGGACTACAGCAACGGCGAAATCGCAAGCCTGCTGAAAACGTCATCGGCGGTGGTTGCAGTGGTGCTGCATCGCACGCGTGCCCTACTCAAGAAAGATTTCATGGCATCGGCCAGGGAAATGGCGACTGCCAGAGGGAGACGATAATGCGTTACGAAAAAAATCCCACAGAGGAATTGAAGCGGGCCGTTACGTCGCTGCGCGGAGACCAGCCCGATCAGGAAACCGTGCAGGCCGCCGGCCAGCGCGTGTGGCACAGGCTGGGCGAAGAAGCTCAGGCCTCGGCGACAGTTTCCGCCACTGAATCAATTCACGGCTGCGAAGACGTTCGCGCCTTGCTGCCCCAACATCGCACCGGCACGCTCTCTTCCGCAAAAGCGCTGCTGGTGGCGGACCATCTGCGCGAATGTGTGGCCTGCCGCAAGGAGTCGGAAAAGGGTGATCGCGCCACCTTGCTGCCCTGGAACCGCGAATCCTCGAAGCAGGAATTATCAAGAACTACCAAGACGCCTTTCCGCTGGGTGGCCGCCGTGGCGGCGGTTCTAATCGCCGGCGTGTGCGGCTATCTGGTGTTTGACAAGCTGGCTGTGCCTGCGGGAGCGCGGGCGCGGGTGGAGTCCGTAGACGGCGCCTTGTACAAGGTCAGCGCCAGCGGCGAACTGCCCCTTCATGCAGGCGAGGAAGTGGCCGAAGGCGAAAAACTCCGCACTCCGGGCGGCTCACGCGCCATGGTTCGGCTGCGCGATGGTTCGCTGGTGGAGATGAATGCTCACGCTGAGTTTTCCGTCTCCTTGCGGCGTACGGACACCACGGTTCATCTGGA
>DATMMY010000004.1:0-8983 GCA_035569515.1 Candidatus Solibacter sp.
GCGAAGGCGCTGGCCAGATATTCCGGCCAGTTCAAGCCCTTGAAACTCTATTCGTTTCAATCGGTCTTCGGAACGTGGCGGCAAACTCAGGCCAAACATTTTGCCGACAATGGGACCTTCGATCAGATTTATTCGCCGCCGCGCTAGAGGGGCTGTCATGAAACGGGTGGCAAAGTTTGTTTGTTTTGGTGAGGCAGAATCGAACAGGTTGCCGGTCAGTTACTTAAACCGTCAGACCTTGTCCGCTAATGGCAGAACGCAAGGTCCCTCCGATCTACCCGCGCTTGTCGCGCGAGTAGACCTTCGGGATGACGAAGTTGGGGAGCTGGAAAACTTAAGATAATGTTTAGTTGGAAATCAAAACACGTGCTGCCGGGATTCAAAATCACCATGGGTTTCACCCTGGTGTATCTGTTCCTGATCGTGATCTTCCCGCTCCTGGGGCTGGGGATCAAGGCCTCAGCGATTGGCTGGACCAGGTTTTACGAGATTGCCAGCTCGCCGCGAGTCTTGGCCTCTCTCCGGCTCAGTTTTGGCGCTTCTGCGATCGCGGCAATCATCAATGTGTTTTTTGGATTACTGGTGGCCTGGGTGCTGGTCCGTTACAGATTCCCAGGCAAGCGCGTATTGGACGCTTTAGTAGATATTCCCTTTGCGCTTCCTACGGCGGTGGCCGGTATCGCCCTGACCACGCTCTATTCCAGCAAGGGATGGATGGGGACATGGCTAAGCCCCTTTGGCATCAAGGTGGCGTACACGCCTCTGGGGATCATTGTGGCCTTGAGCTTTATCAGCCTGCCTCTGGTAGTGCGGTCCGTTCAGCCGGTCCTGGAAGAGTTTGATCCGGAAGTGGAAGAGGCGGCCGAGCTGTTGGGCGCGCATCGCGGCCAGAGCTTTATGCAGGTTCTTTTGCCGGAGCTGACTCCGGCCATCCTCACAGGCTTTGCTCTCTCAATGGCACGGGCGGTGGGAGAGTACGGGTCGGTGGTCTTTATCTCCGGCAACCTTCCCATGCGCACCGAGATTGCTCCGCTACTTATCGTTACCAAGCTGGACCAGTACGACTATGCGGGAGCAACGGCGATTGCCGCGATCATGCTGCTGTTTTCATTTTCCATTCTTCTGGGAATCAACCTCTCTCAACACTGGAGGAGGCGCAGAATTGCGCCTGCACTGGCATGAGCGCTGCCGCCACTACCAACCTTTCGAACAAGGCGCTCACGGAGCGCTTTGGCAGAGTCATCCAGCGCGACCCGCTCTGGATACGGGCTGGGCTGATCGCCGTTGCCGTGCTGTATCTGGCCGTCCTGGTGCTTCTACCGCTGGTGCTGGTATTTGCCGCCGCGCTGGCAAAAGGAATTGCCGCCTGCTGGAGTGCAATTACCGATCCTGCGGCGCTGGATGCGGTCCGGCTGACCCTCTTTATCTCGTTTGCTTCCGTCTCGCTCAACCTGGTGTTTGGAGTGGCGGCGGCATGGACGATAACAAAATTCCAGTTCCGCGCCAAAGGCCTGCTGATCACCTTGATTGATCTCCCATTTTCCGTTTCTCCGGTTGTCTCCGGCCTGATCTTTGTGCTGTTGTTCGGCGCTCAAGGCTGGTTCGGCCCGTGGTTACAGACCCACGACATCAAGATTATCTTTGCCTGGCCGGCCATTTTACTGGCGACAACTTTTGTTACGTTCCCGTTTGTGGCCCGCGAGCTGATTCCCCTGATGCAGGCGCAGGGCAGCGATGAAGAGCAGGCAGCGATCACCCTGGGCGCAAGCGGGTGGCAGACGTTTCGCCATGTCACTTTCCCCAATATCCGCTGGGGGCTGACCTACGCATTAGTGCTTTGCAATGCACGCGCCATGGGAGAGTTTGGCGCCGTCTCAGTTGTTTCCGGCCATGTCCGTGGCCAGACCAATACCATCCCGTTGCATGTTGAGGCGTTGTACAACGAATATTCCAGCGCCGCGGCGTTCAGCGTGGCCTCATTGCTGGCCCTGTTTGCATTTGCAACCCTGGGGATGAAAGTCCTGATGGAGCGCCACCTCTCCCGCAAGGCCAGGACTCAGCAGTTCAGTACAGACGACACATTCAGGAGCCTCGAATGAGAACCGCAACCTCAATCCATCTACGCAACATTCACAAGCAATTCGGAGATTTTGTGGCGCTCAACAATGTCACGCTCAACATCCGGTCCGGCCAGTTGGCGGCCATCCTGGGGCCATCCGGTTCAGGCAAGACAACGCTGCTGCGGATCATTGCCGGCCTGGAGACACAGAACGGCGGTTCGCTGTGTTTCGACGGTGAAGACATGACCCACACCAGCCCGCGCGACCGGCATGTGGGATTCGTCTTTCAGCACTATGCCCTGTTCCGCCACATGACCGTGCTGGAAAATATTGGTTTCGGACTCAAGGTGCAAAGGCGCAAGCTCGGACTCTCGAAGAGAGACATACGTGAGCGGGCGCTGCGTTTGTTGAGCACTGTGCGGCTGGACGGCCTTGAGAACAGGCTGCCCCAGGAGCTCTCCGGGGGCCAAAGGCAGCGCGTGGCTCTGGCGCGCGCGCTGGCGATCGAGCCTAAGGTCCTGCTGCTCGATGAGCCCTTCGGCGCCTTGGACGCCAAGGTACGCAAAGATCTGAGGCGCTGGCTGCGAATTTTTCACGAGGAGATGGGCATCACCACGGTGTTCGTGACTCACGATCAGGAGGAAGCGCTGGAAATTGCCGATCAGATCGTAGTCATGAACCAGGGCCGTATCGACCAAGTTGGAGCCCCGGTAGAGGTCTTCGAGCAGCCCGCAACTGCTTTCGTCCGGGAATTCCTGGATATTACGGATAACCCAGAAGCAGCCAGTGTGCTGCCCTCTCCTGTGGCGCATCCAGACCAATTGGAGCTTCTGGGTACATTTGAAGTTAGAGCATAGCAATCTGGAACCGATCTGAGGCCGTGGAAACTGCAAGCGCAGTTTACATGTGAAATTGAATGGTCACTGTACTTCTTACTGCGATTGGGGCGCTTGGTTTGTATTTCCACTGCTTTATTGCATTCAAGGCAGTCCCAACCAACAGGGGGTGACCGCTCATGGCCTTTGCCTCCGCTACGTCTCCATCCTTGTCAATGAGGATCTCTATTACTACCTCGCCCTGGACGTGAGCAATCGTGGCCGCTGCGGGGTACTCAGGGTCAACCTTTCGTATTAGTCGAAAATCTTCAATGGAGCTGCAGGCCACCTTGGGCGCAGAATATGCCTTGGGGGCTTCTATGACTCGGGGCTTCGGGCCAAGGCGAAACACCAGAACCACATCGTTCAGCGCCTCGATTGGGTGTCCGTCCACGACCACAGGCTGGTATTTCCATTCTTTAACGGCCCTCTTAGCTGCCTGAGCAAGGGTCCGGTTTCCCTTGATGACCTCCAAGTCCGTGATATGGCCCTGGATATTGATCACAGCCTCCAGAACGACGGTCCCACTGATATTGGCCGCTATCGCCGCGGCCGGATAGCGCGGCATGGTCCCGAGTATGCGATGGCGATGCTCAATTTCTTCAGTCACGTCAGCGCGGCGGAGACCGCCTCCGCATCCCGATGAGAGGGAAATACGGATTTCTTGTTGGGGTGCAATCATGGCGGCTGGAAGTATTAAAACGGCCATCGAAACGAAGATAGCTAAAGGGAAAACTGTGCCTTTCAAAAGGCACCTCCGTAAGCGGGCATAGCGAATCTTACTGCCGATACGGCCGGAGCTGAAAATGCTCTTTTGCTGTAAATCCTGACGGTCCATTCTGCCGAGCCTGATGGCCCAGGGAGGCGGTCCAAGAAGAGACCACGTCCTGCCCGGTTTCTCGATTATCGGCGCGAGCGAACGCTGTATACTGAATTTAAATATGCAGCTTGCCTTCAAACGAATCCTGCTCAAACTTTCCGGTGAAGCCCTGGCGGGCGAAAAAGGTTTTGGTGTGGAAACCAAACGGATCCATGCCATGGCCGCGGAGATCAGAGAAGTCCAGGAAATGGGAGTGGAGATCGCGCTTGTCGTAGGTGGCGGCAATTTCTTCCGTGGCGTGGCCGAACAGGCGCGCGACATGGACCGCGTGGCGGCCGACCACATGGGCATGCTGGCCACGGTGATCAATTCTTTGGCCCTTCAGGATGCGCTGGAAAAACAGGGTGTCTACACGCGCGTGATGTCAGCCATCGAGATGAACCAGGTAGCCGAGCCCTTCATCCGGCGCCGCGCTCTGCGTCACCTGGAAAAAGGCCGAGTGGTGATATTTGCAGCCGGAACCGGCAATCCCTATTTCTCCACGGACACCGCAGCCTCCCTGCGGGCCATGGAGATCAAGGCCGACGTAATCATGAAGGCCACCAGGGTCAACGGCATTTACGATGCCGACCCCCGGCTGGTTACGGACGCCAAAATGTTCGACACCATCACCTACCTCGACGTCCTGAAGCTCGGGCTCAAGGTCATGGACGCCACAGCCATCTCGCTGTGCCGTGAGAACAATCTGCCGATTGTGGTCTTCAACCTCAATATCGAAGGAAATATCAAACGAGTCGTGACCGGAGAAAAGATCGGATCACTCGTCTCGGCCTAAATGAATTGCCAGGATTGCCATAACTGCCAAGATTGCCAAAAATTGATACCTCCACCAAAATTAACCACAGAGGCCACTGAGTAACACAGCGCAGCGGAACCACAACAAGACCCTACCGAGGATTGCGCGGATGCACGCGGATTCAGCTTACTGAAGCCCCGTCAGGGGCGCCATTATTGAGCCCAGCACGTCAGTGCCGGGACGACCGACATGGTCGTAGCAGGAGAAGAATTTCGATCATAGTAGTACGGGGGAAGAAACGCGTGTTGGCTACGGAATTGTGAACATCCAGTTCAGTTATTTCGGCTGCGCTGGAGTGCTCTGCGAGTTCAGAGGCATCCAGGTCTTGCCGCCATCGCGGCTGATCAGGTGTTGGCCATTCGAGGTCTTGACTTGCACGTCGCCACCTGAAAGAGAGATTTTCTCAATATCGCCGGAAGCGGCATCGCCCAGGCTCAGCTTCTGCCAGTCCACACCGCCATCCCAGGAGTGCACCAGGGTGCCGTTGGTTCCACCGGCCCACACGTCATGTCCCTGGGCCTGAACAACTTTGAACTGGATGTCATCGCCCTCGGGATAAGCTTCATGCCACTGGCTCTGATCGGCTGAATTTACGAGTTTTCCGTCTTGCACGCGCCAGTGCAGTTGTTCTGAGCCTGCCGTTTTGGCTCTTCGAGCGTCCGTAGAGTCGTGCGTGATCGTAGAGGCAAGGCCCGCCACCGACTTTGGAGAGATTGCAGGCCGAGCCGGAGATGGGGCAAAGCTCGATGCGGCCCCTGCTCTCTCCGTCAATGCATCGGGAGCGGCTGAGGAGCCCGTGGTTGCCGATTTAACCGCACTCAGTGCGTTGGCAGCGAGGGGCCCCAATCGGGTTGGATTGATTTTGGGAATCGCGGTCCTCAAAAACCCTTTACGGGAGTTAGCATCCAACTCAGGGCTCTGCCCCGCATGTGCCAAGACCATTTGTTCTTTCATGGCCCGGTCGTTATCCGCTTTGGCCTGTTCCTGAAGCGCATAGTTGTAGCTGGCTGAGTAATTGGAAGGGCCCGAGCGTTCTTCCGCCAGAAAGATGTTGCTATTCACAAATCCTCTGTTCGACTGTACAGGCACCGGTTTCGCCGAGTTATAAGACTCTACCAGCCCGCTCACTGCGTTGGAGGCAAAACGCGCGGAGTCTTTGTCATTAACGATAGCAACTTCATTATGGGCAGCATCGACGTTGGACAACGCCTCCGACGGTACTGGAGAGGCGGGCGACTGCCGGTCAGCTCGTGGGACGAACGCGGCGGTTGAGCCAGCAGCGCCTGCCGATCGGGAGGCCGAGCTTGTCCTCGAAGCGCCTGCGGACGAAGCGTCTGAGGACGTCATGGCAGAGCCAGTCGTTTCCGGTCGAACCGGCTCGGCTGCCCTCTGAGCACTGGTGGAATCGGTATGAGCAGTTTTTTCCAGCGTCGAAACAGGGTATGGCGCCGGGCTCTTGTCCCCAGGCCTCTCAATCACCAACGTCACGGCGATAGCGACTACTGCAATGCCTCCGGCCCAGCGCAAGCCAAATGTCCAGAATCTGGACGGAGCGGGCAGCGTCTGAATCAGCGCCTTTTCCGGCAGCTCCGGCAAGCTCAGCGCGACGATGTCCCGGCAAAAGGCGCAGGCTGCAAGGTGTTCCACGATCTGGCTGCGCTCACCTGCCGACAGCACCTGCTCAACGTAGGCGGTTAGAGTATCAGCATCGGGGTGCGTCGGCGGCGCCGGCCGTGCTCCCAGCCTTTGGCGTACCGAATTGGAGATGTCTGGCATTTCTAGTCTGAACCCTTATCTTGTTGGAACGCAGCAGAACGATTTTCTTGCAATCTTCTTCTTACATCAACAGCCAAATAACGAACATCGGCTTCCAGAGCCTCTTCAGCCTGTCCCCGATCCATGCCCCTGGTTTGAAGGCCGGTCATGACGTGCTTTCGTAATACCTTAAGAAGTTTTTCCAGCCGGCGGCTGATCGTGGACTCGTGGACTCCCACGATCCTGCCGATCTCCGTCAGGGTACGGTTATCGAGGTAGTAAGCCGCAAGAACAAGACGGTCTTCTGCAGCCAATCGGTCCAGGGCCTCATCTGTGGCCTCGCCCAGGCGGTGGTCTGCCATCTGGATAGGAACGGAATCAGCCGAAGAGAACTGTACTCCTTCTTCCGACTCTTCTTCAAGGCTCACCAGGCGTTTCTGCTTGCGATAGCGATTAACAAACTCCTGGGCCAGAACGGTGCGTAACCAGCCTTCCAGGGAGCCTCGACCCATATAGAAACTTAATCTGGAGACCCGGCGGCCTTCCTTCACGGTGGTGCCGTAGAGATCGGCGTACAGGGAATCGGCCAGCTCACGGGCACTGGAATCCTCTTTGGTGATCCCCCGGGCAATATCGTAAAGTTTTTCCCGGTATTTGTTTAAGAACTCCACCCAAGCCAGATCATTGCCATCGGAACACGCCCGCGCCAGAACCAGCTCTTCAATTCTCAAATCCCGCCAAAGCTGTTGTTTTTGCTGGGGGTTAGCAGCCGGGGAATACTTTGACGACACCTGCTCCAGCATCTGCTCAAAACCACCAACGGTCAGGCCAAAGCGCGCAGCCCCGCTTTTCTCAAATAACTCGCGGACGGCTGGGAATGCCGCCTCGGCTGGCTTGGGCGCGGAATTCATGTCTATGCGGATAGTATCAATTTTCACTGCAAGAAGTCTGCCTTTTTGCGTTCAGGAAGCAACGGGGAGGAGGCCCGATTGAATGAAAAGGGTCTTGGTTCTAGGGATATCGATGACGCTGGCAGGTATGCTGTTGCTCGCCGCGCGTCCCCAGCCTGCGGAAGCCGGCCAGGGGTTTGCGGGCGGTGACTACAAAATATTGGCTCCAATTTCACATGGCGACCTCACAATTTTTCCGGTGGTTGCGTCTAAGGTACACGACACCACCGACTTTCTGACCTTGGATGAAGGCATCCGCTCAGGGCAGGTGGTGGTGACCGAGGTTGGCCACATCCGTCCACTCTTCCGGCGACGTACTACAGTTATACCTCCGCAAGGCTCAGGGGCCGAGGTCAACCGCCTGGTGCTGGTGAACAACTCCAAACATCCGCTGATCCTGCTGGCGGGTGAAGTGGTGACCGGAGGCAAGCAAGACCGGCTGGTAGGAAAAGACAGGATTATTCCCCCGGAAAGCGATCCCGTGGATCTTTCGGTTTTTTGCGTGGAGCATGGCCGCTGGGTGGAGAGTTCTCAAAAGTTTGACACTCATGCTTCAGTGATGGCGCAACCGAGCGTGCGCGGGAAAGCCATGGTCTCTAACAATCAGCAGAAAGTATGGGACGAAGTTGGAACCAGCAACCGCAACATGGCGTATAACACGCAGGCGATCGTGACCAGGAATTACTCGGCAAGTCAAACACTAAGCGCGGAGGCCGCCTCTCCGATGGCTGAACTAAGAAAGCTCGATAACACCACGTCCTATGCGAAGACCCGGGAAAACAAGGTCATTCAGCAGCAGGTGGATGATATTGTTCAGCCGATGCAAAAGTCTTACGAGAGTGTTATCAAGCAGTTGCGCGATCAGAATGCAGTGGGAGTTGTAGTGGCCGTTAAAGGGCGTATCATTTGGGCCGATATATTTGCCAGCAACGCGCTTTTGAGCAAGTACTGGCCGAAGTTGTTGCAGTCATACGCAGCGGAAGCGCTGAGTGCAACGGGGGAGCGGCTGGAGATCACAGCGAAATCCGCGCAGCAGTTCCTGGACAACTCGCAGACCACGCATGAAGTAGTGGACAGCGAGCCGGGGCTGTACCGGCAGACGGAAATGACGGGAGACAGATTTAAAGTGTTTGAACTCACGTCGCTTCTGCCAAAACAAAACTTCGACGTTCATCTGAGTAAGATCGCGGATTAAGAACTGTGAAGTTTTGTCGCCAGGAAAAAGGTTCGGTTTTGGGACAGAAAGCATCACGAGCCATTACTTTCGTTCTTGTTACCGGAGTTTGCACGCATGAACTTTTTCCTGCAACAAAGTACCCCCATTGTGTGTCTAATGAAATAGCAGCAAGGTGTAAGGGTCGGAGGTGACCTATGGGAGAGAAATTTTCAGTGTCGGAAGTGGCAGCTCTCAGAAACGAGCTTCTGCAGGGTGGCCTGGATTCATTCCAGACTGCGGAGCTTCTCAAGATGTTTCTGGTGGGACGCGGTTACGGTATCTCGCCAGAATCCGCTTTAGACGCCGCAGGCCGAATCGAAGGAATGCATTGCGATGTCGAGTCTCTCCATAAAGAGCTTGAGAGTTTAGCTCTAGTGATGTAACCCCATCATTCACATCGTTAGAAAAAGCCGGGCTAACCAGCCTGGCTTTTTCTTTTTCGCAATTAGCA
>DATMMY010000005.1:0-12576 GCA_035569515.1 Candidatus Solibacter sp.
TGGATAAGGCCGGCCGCCGTTCGAACTCCTGCCTCCACACAACAAAGCGAGGTTCAGCCCGCCTCGTGATCGAAAGCGAGCCGCCCTTCGCATTAGGCTCATCCGCAGCAGGCGGGCATCTCTTTATGACTAACGACGCAGGTAATAGCACGTCTCAGCTTTCATTGACCCGCAATTTTATATGGACTTTTGCAGGAAACGCCGTTTACGCACTATGCCAATGGGCTGCCGTCGTATGTCTGGCGAAACTTGGCAGCGCCGAGATGGTGGGAGAATTTGCACTGGCTCTTGCGATCGCTTTTCCCATTACATTTATAGCTAATCTTCAGCTACGCGTTTTGTTTGTGACCGATCACAGCACCCTTTATCCTTTTGGGCAAATACTGGGGCTGCGATTCGTCCTCGGTATGGTCGCGGTATGCGCGCTAGTAGCGACATGCAAAATCGCCGGGTACTCCAGGAACATCGCTCTGCTGATTCTGATGGTTGCTGCGGCCCAATTGACCGACTGCCTCAGCGAGAACTATTACGGGATATCGCAAAGATATGAGCGCATGGACCGAATCGCCCGGTCGCAAATACTGCGCAGTCTGCTCTCGGTTGTGTTTCTAGCCATCGCCGTCCACTACTGGGGCAATTTATTACTGGCCGCAGCAGGACTCGTGCTTGGGCGGGCGCTGATTCTCTTCGGATACGACGCTGCGAAGTCCACCTTCGCGCTCTCTGCGGCGGTTCCCACTCTCGCGGCCGGCGATGACACGCGTGCCACGGCAATACGCTTCGTCGATCGCATTCGACCCAGCTGGGATCTGCGTAATCAATTGCGCATGGCATGGATTGCCCTGCCGTTAGGCACCGCTTCCATGCTGATATCACTGAATGCAAACATGCCGCGATTCTTCATTCAACATTTTTTTGGGAGCCGGGACGTCGGGATCTACTCCGCGCTAAGTTACATACCTACGGGATGCATATTGACCGCCACCGCTCTCGGTCAAGCGGTTTTCGCGAGACTATCCAGATACTACGCGTTTGGCCAAAACCGCAGTTTCAACCTATTGATGATCAAAGCGGCGTGTTGTTGCGGTGCTGTTGGCGTAACCATGCTGCTTGTGAGCGCGATTGCGGGCCACCGCATGCTGATGATGTTGTACCGCCCCGAATACGCCGAGCACACCAGCTTGCTACTTTGGCTCGGCGCGGGTGCAACGGTCGGTTGCATGGCCGTTAGTCTGGGATGCACCATGACGGCAACCCTGCACTTTAAGGAACAAGTGCCATTGCTGCTGGTTGTGCTATTGAGTTCATTCGTGGCGTGCCTGTTTCTGATACCGCGATTTGGATTATTGGGGGGAGCACTCGCGGCTCTAGTCTCGATGACCACGCAATTATTCGGCTCCGCATTGGTCATTTGCTACGCGATACGAAACCGTTCCAAGCAGCCAAGCTGTTCGCTGCCCGCGGGCCTTCGGCCTGCTTTTGAAACTGATCCGGAAGGATAGTGCTCTTCGAGACCGAACACCGTATGCCGAACAAGATTCTTCATGTGGTTGGCCGTATGGACCGTGGCGGTGTGGAGACCTGGCTCATGCACACGCTCCGGAAGATCGACAGGCGCGAATTCGAATTTCATTTTTTGGTGCAGACCACACAGGAATCCGCCTACGACGCGGAGATTGGTGCGCTCGGAGGGAAAATCCATTGCGCGGGCAACCCGAAAAACCCTGTTGGTTTCGCTTTGCGTTTCAATGACGTCGTCAGGCGACATGGACCGTTCCGCGCCGTGCACAGCCACGTCTATTTTTACAGCGGATTCGTGTTGAAGCTGGCCTCAGAACAGGGCATACCGATTCGCATCGCGCACAGTCATACGGCCAGAAGGAGGCAATCCGGACAAATCACGCGTCTGGTCTATGAAAAGCTGATGAGGCACTGGTTACGCCGTTACGCAACGCATCGAATCGGAGCTTCCCGTCAAGCTGGTGAGGCGCTCTTCGGCTTGCCGTTTACTCTGATTTCGTACGGAATCGATTTTGCGCGGTTCAACGCAAGCAACATTCAATCTGATGGAGATGAATTGAAGCGGCGTTACCGCATCGCCGCCGTTCGCAAAGTCATTGGACACATCGGACGCTTTGTCCCGGAGAAAAATCATACATTTCTTGTTCACACGTTTCACGAGTTGGTGAAAACCGGAACAGATGCTCATCTGCTTTTGGTGGGCGCCGGTCCCTTGTTGCCAGAGATTCAGCAGCTGATTGCGTCTTTGGGATTAACGGACCGTTGTTGTTTTGCGGGCTCGCAATCGGATGTGGTCCCTTTTCTGCGTGCGATGGATCTCGTACTGCTGCCATCGCAATGGGAAGGGTTGGGAATCGTGGGCCTGGAAGCGCAGGCCGCCGGCGTTCCGCTGCTGGCATCAACTGGCGTTCCGACAGATGCGGATGTAATTCCCGAGCTCGTCGAGCACATTCCGCTGGACGGCGGGGCTGAGTTCTGGGCCGCGCAAATCCGGCGAAAGCTCGAGGAAAGAAGCGTCCGTCGGGGCGATGAACCGGCGCGGCTGGAGAGAAGTAAATTTGGGATCCAGTTGAACCTGGAATCGCTCTCAAGGGTTTATACGCATCCATCCGCCGATTTGGATCTAACGTCTCCCGAAGACAAACCAACGTGCGATGGATGGCAAGCTACGCTTTAGCGTCTGCAGAAATCCGGTGAGGATTCGATGATTATCTCTGAACGTTTGTCAATCCGTATCGCAGATTTGTACTTTGATGAGCCAAAACCCCCGTATGAGAATGTCGATCTCTTCCGATACAACCAGGTTTCCGCGCCCGTGCGGGGCGCCACGTGCACCCCGTTTGCGACAATCGTTCTGGACCTCTCCGCGTCGCCGGAGCAACTGCTCTCGAACACGAAGCGTAGTTCTCGCGAAAAGATCCGCCGGGCAGAACGAGAAGCGCGGGCCGGCCGGCTGCGGTACGAGTATTCCGCAAGGGGTACCTCGGAGTGGATAGCGCGGTTCACGGAGCATTTCGACCGATGCGCGGCCGTGAAGGCGTTACCGCACGCGAGCCGTTCCCGCCTGTCAATCCTGGCGCACAACCACGCGCTTGATATTTCCTTTGTGACAGACTCAGACGGGGAGATTCTCGCGGCTTCTTGCGCCGTACTCACTCCAAAACGTGTGCGCGGGCTGTATGCCGCCGCGTCTTTCCGGTTGACTTCAGACCAAACGAGACGCTCCTTGATTGGACGCGCGAATCGATACTTGTTTTGGCGCGATTGCTTGCGTTTCAAAGAATCAGGCGCGGAGTTTTTTGATTTCGGCGGCTATTATACCGGAAATACGGATACCGAAAAGTTAAAAATCAATATGTTCAAGGAGGGTTTCGGCGGCGAAGTGCGCAGGGAATTCAATTGTGAAGAATGCGTCACGCTCAAAGGGTCTTTAGCCCGATGGGCAATCGCCCTGCGAAACTCGTGGGTGTCGAGGAGGCATTCCGAACACAACGCAGAGGCGGCGAACTCGCAGGAGCTCATCCATGGCAGCAGAATACCTACTCAGGTTTGACGATATCTGTCCAACGATGAGTTGGCGCAATTGGGATCATATCGAAGCGATCCTCGTGCAACAGCAAATTCGCCCGATCCTGGCCGTCGTTCCCGACAATCAGGATCCCGAATTGAATATTTCTCGCCCCGACCCAACATTCTGGGAGCGCGTCCGCGGGTGGCAGAGGCGCGGCTGGACCATTGGGATGCACGGCTGGCAACACCGCTTTGTGACGAACAACGCGGGTATCGTCGGTGTCACTCCTCGCAGCGAATTCGCGGGCCTGCCGCGCAAGGTGCAACAGAGTAAGATCAGCGCCGCCGACGCTATATTCAATAGGGAAGGTATCCGGTCCCGCCTTTGGATTGCGCCCTCCCATTCCTTTGACGAATCGGTGCTAGAGGTTCTGAAGGAAATCGGCGTTCAATACATTTCCGACGGTTTCGCCATCTGGCCCTTCTCGGACTCACTCGGAATGATGTGGATTCCACAGCAGCTGTGGAGCTTTCGTTACCGGCCGTTCGGAACCTGGACGATTTGCTTTCATGTAAACCACTGGACAGATGCCGACGTCGCCGCGTTCGAATTCAGCGTTCACAAATACCGTGGACTGATTACCAGTTTCCCGGAAACTGTGGCCAAGTATCGCGAACGCAGAAAGACAGTGTGGGATTCATTCGCGGCTAGCGCTTACCGGTGTGCCTCCGCAGCCAAACATTCCATCTCCACCAAGACTCCCTATGCCGTACAAAATACAGCCGCAGGATCTCTCGACAGCTAATTTTCGTGTGACGAATCCGCCGGAATCGTTCAGCATGCCGGACTCGGTGCACCGGGCGACGTCTGATTCTACCATCTTCGCGTTTTTGGTTATTGCGGTTGTCGATGTGATTTTCGTGGCCTGCTCCGATCAATTCAGGCATTTGTTCGTGCTTCCAGTGTCGATGTGCGGCATCCTTATCGGCGCTGATGCGATCGACTGGTTTCGCGGGCGTCTCGGAACCTTCGATCCCGCCGGGCTGATCGGGGTTTTAGGATTTCATTTCTTCTATCTTACCCCGTTGCTTCATGTGTTCTGGGGGTATTGGATAGCGGACGTGGCGCCGCCACCCGACTGGCGTCGTTGGCTCGGATTCATGGCAATACTGAATGTAGTCGGCCTCGCCTTCTATCAAATTGCGCGAAGATTGCTGCCTTCGCACAAGCCGCCGACGATGGTTTGGCACGTCGATAAGCAGATATTTAATTGGTTTGTCCCCTTATGCGTGGCGGTCTCGCTTTGCGCTCAGGTTTGGGTGTATCGGCAGTTCGGCGGCATTACAGGATACATGCAAGCGCGCATGAATAATCCGCGAGCCTTCGAAGGGATGGGCTGGATTTTCATGATCTCCGAAAGTGCCCCTCTTCTGACCGCCTTCTTTCTCATCGTTCACGTCAAGAACAGGGGCATGAGTTGGCACAACATCGCCGCTGCCTTAGCTGCGTTGTTCGCCTTCCAAATGATTTTCGGCGGTCTTCGCGGCAGCCGCAGCGAAACAGTGCTGTTGTTGTTCTGGGTGGTGGGATGCATACATCTGATGATTCGACCTGTGCCTCGAAAACTGATTTTCCTCGGTTGCGCATTTGTTGCTCTCTTTTTGTACCTTTACGGCTTTTACAAAAACATGGGCACGGAAGCGGCACAAGTGCTTTCGGCGTCTTCGGATGAACGAAACGAAATGGCGGAAACGACCGGCCGCACTTGGAAGATGTTGGTGCTGGATGATTTGGGCCGGTGCGACGTGCAGGCTTTCATCTTGTTTCGGTTGAAGAATGACGCCAGCGACTTCACTTATGCAAACGGTCGAACCTATTTAGCGTCGCTTTCACTCCTCATACCGCATTGGATGTTGCCGGAGCGCCCGGAAACCGTGGAAAGAGAAGGAACGGAGATTCAGACCGGGCCCGGGGGATATTTTCGCAACATCTCGAGGTCTTCTCGAGTTTACGGTTTGGCTGGGGAAAGCATGCTGAATTATGGACTGCTCTCGGTACCCGTCGTCTACGGCCTCTTCGGTTTATTCCTCGCCTGGTTTCGCCGTTTTTCACAGACGCTTGCGCAACACGACACCAGGCTGCTGCTGATTCCGTTCGGCGTGTACATGTGTGTGACCGTGATGAGCGCTGATTCGGATAATTTGATTTATGGCCTTGCGAAGAATGGACTCATACCGATTCTTGTAGTCCTGGTCTGTTCGACAAGAATCTCGCTGTCGAAGTACAAAAGGAATAGGCCGCCAGTTGTCCCGGTGGGACGTCGTGCGCCTGCTCGAGCTTAGCGCGCCGAAGAAGATCCACAGCAAAAAACAACGCATGAACGTCTTGGTTACGACCGAAGAGCGATTCGCCCGTGGGCCGAATGGCAAAGTTTGGTCGGGTGGGTCCGGTTCGTATTCGTTCTGGACGCGCTATCTGGACGTCTTTGAGAGCGTGACGGTGCTCGCGCGCGTCGCAGACGAGACAATGATCTCGCGGTCCTGGAAGCAAGCGGACGGGCCCGGTGTCAGTTTTCATGCTCTTCCGTACGCGGTCGGCGCGGGTGGACACAGCCGGCAGCTCTTTTCCATTCGCCGTGCCTTCCGCGATGCCTTGAATCGAACGGATGCCTTGATTGTCCGCGCGTTCTCCGCGATTGCACCTCACATTGAACGTCAGTTGCCTCCAGCACGACCGTTTGGCATGGAACTCGTGGGCGACCCTTACGAGGTCTTTGCACCGGGTTCAATGCAGCATCCGATGCGTCCGATTTTCCGTTGGTATTTCACCAGGCAGCTTCAGCGGCAGTGCCGGAAGGCCTGCGCCGTGGCGTATGTTACGCGTCATGTGCTGCAGCGGCGCTATCAATCCAATCCAAACGCATTTTCGACGGTCTACTCCAGCATACAATTAGGCGAAAACGCATTTTGCGACACCTCTCGAACATTTCGTTTTCCATTTCATACCATCCGCATTGTCAGCGTGGGCTCGCTTGAGCGGCCTTACAAAGGGTTCGACGTTCTAATCGATGCTCTCGCTGCGTACCGGCGGGCGCGCGGGTCGCTTGATCTCCAACTGAAGATCATCGGTGAGGGCCGGTGTCGCGCAGCGCTCGAACGGCGCGTCGGTCAATTGGGGCTGGGACAAAGCATCTCGTTTTTGGGTCAGCTTTCCAGCGGTGAGGCGGTTAGCGAAGAACTCGATCGTTCTGACCTTTTCGTCCTCGCTTCGCGCACGGAAGGGTTACCGCGGGCGATGATTGAAGCCATGGCGCGTGGATTGCCCTGTATCGGCACCAATGTAGGCGGCATTCCCGAACTTCTGGCGCAGGACGAAATCGTTCCTAGAGATGACGCACACGCGCTGGCGTGCCTGATCGAAGCTATGGTCACACACCCCGACCGCATGAACCGGCTGTCTGCCGAAAACCTTACAAAAGCGCGTGAGTATCACGATACCCGCTTAAGCAAACAGCGCAGACAATTTCTGAGCGTGTTGCGGGACAAAACCGAATTTTGGAGTCATCGTTTGACCACGACAGGAACATTGAGAGTAAACGAGAACGGTGCGTCGGACCGTTTCTCTCCTCGACCGCCCGTATAGAACTCCCCGGCCCGAAATATGGTTTAGGCAATCAAGAATCCCATGATTTTTCTCGCTATTGCTGTAACTTCATTCGTCATGTGTGTTGGGCTTACATGGCTTGTTCGGCGTGTGGCTCTGCTGAACGGCTTGGTTTGTCATCCGGCGCTGGAACGTCACGTTCATTCGGTAGCGGTCCCCCGGCTCGGCGGTATCGCCATTTTCGCTACCGTGGCGGCGGTTCCCGTGACAGAGGAGTTGGTCGTCCACGGTGCTGGAGGATTCCAAGACTTCAACGTTCTTCACCTGCTTGCAATTTTGGGTGCGGGCGCAATTGTTTTCGGCATCGGATTACTCGATGACCTCCGCTCGGTCAGGCCTTATTCAAAAATTGCGGCGCAAGCGCTTGCGGGAATCGTTTTCTTTTACTTTACCGGGCACCGAATCTGGCATTTTCAGAGCTTCGGCGGGCACACAACGGTGGCGTCAGCGCTCAGCTTACTCGCCGTAGTCGCCTGGATCATGCTCGTGAGCAACGCATTCAATCTCATCGACGGCTTGGATGGCCTGGCAGCCAGTTCTGCGCTTTGCTCGGCGGTGACTCTGTTTCTCGCGTCCATCTTTACACATCACGAATTTATCCCGGTCATCGCAAGTTCTCTGTGCGGGGCAATTATGGGGTTTCTCATCTTCAACTTTAATCCGGCGAGCATTTTCCTGGGAGACTGTGGGAGTTTGTTCCTGGGAGTAGTTCTTGCGGAATTGGGCCTTTCCGTACAGGCTGCACGACCTGTATCGCCCGGGCTTTTGCTGGCTCTTGCCTGTTTTACTTTGCCGCTCATTGATACAGCACTCGCCATTACTCGCCGCACACTGAATGGCCAACCGTTGTTTTCAGCAGACCGGGAACACATTCACCACAAGCTCCTTCAGCGTGGGCTCTCGCAACGGCAAATTGTTTTCTTGCTTTGCAGTGTTTCGGTACTCTGCAGTCTTTTGGCGTTTATTTTTGTTCGATCGGACGGCAGAACCAGGGTTGTCCTCGCCTGCATCGCCGGGCTTGCCTTGTTTGCCGCGCTTCGACGTCTTGGCTATCGCGAAGTGGATGAACTGCACAGAATTGCGCGAAGAGTCTTCACCCAAGGTCAAATCGTGCGAAACGACCTGGTCCTACGCAAAGCCACGGAACGCTTACAGCGCGAGCCCAGTCTTGATGGCGTCTGTCACACTCTAGTCTACGCATTCGAAGGCAGTGATTTCGACCGCTTCAAGTTGCAACTTGACGCGATTCCCCCGGATGCTGCTGGCGTGCGCTCTCCAAGTGATAGCGGTCAATTCGTGTTCGATTGGAGCCGCTCCAAGTGCTGTGACCTCGCTGAGGAACACTGGCGCATCCATCTCGAACTGCGTTCCAGCATCGGACGTTCCGGCGAGCTCACCATCGAGAGACTTTCGGCACGCAAGCCCTTGCTCGTAGATCTCGATCTGGTGACCAACGAATTGCGACGCGCTCTTTCGGAGGCCGTGGAGCGGGCGCGTTCCCGTTTCGAACCTCCGCGTCGAGCCCCTAACTGCTCTCCGAGCTGAAACGGGGGGCGCGACGGATTCGTCCCGCGAACACGTTTCCGCGCTATGGGTGTTTTTGTTTGGAGGTAAAACACAGGTATGAGTCCACAAGAAGTGTTGGATCAAACAGCGGTTCTCGACAATGACCACGCTCCGAGTCCGGCTACTGCGAAAACCAGACCAACCAAATTTCTCTTGATGGCCACGGCGCCACAAGCTGTCGTTCTGTTTCTGACGCGCCAGATCTCATTTCTTGTATCGAATGGGTTCGAAGTCCACACTATCGCGTCCCCTGGAATTGAAGATGTGCCGGGCCACACGACCTTGCCAAGTACGCATCATTCGCTGCCGATGAAACGCACCATTCATCCTCTGGCGGACCTTCGCGCACTTCTGAAGCTTTACCGTTTGATGCGACAACTCAAACCGGACATCCTGCAGACACACACTCCGAAAGCCGGACTGCTTGGCATGATTGCTGCCATGCTCGCACGGGTGCCAATTCGAATCTACACCGTGAACGGACTTCCGCTTCTCACGCAAAAAGGCGTCAGCCGCCTGCTGGTGGCGTTTACGGATTGGCTGGCCTGCAGCCTCGCGACCGAAGTGATTTGTCCCAGCCGGTGTCTTAGGCGATTCATCGTCAAAAACGGGTTTTGCCGTCGAGAGAAGGTGCGCACACTCGGCGATGGAGGCTTTCCAGGTGTCGATCCGGAGAAATACCATCCGGGCCGATACTTTGTGGGTGAACGCGTACGCATCCGCGAGCGATACGGAATTCCGCGAGATGCTCTGGTATTGGGTTTTGTAGGTCGCATCGTCCCAGACAAAGGGGTAGGCGAATTGGCTCGCGCCTGGAGTAAATTACGAGAAGAGTTTCCCCAGGCCTACCTCCTCCTATGTGGACATCTGGAAGACGTCCACCCCTTGCCGCGGGAAGTCATTGCGCAGTTGCAACGTGATCCTCGCGTCCGGTTTATTGGCTGGAGCACAGATTTGCCGCCGATTTATGCCGCCATCGACATCTGTGTTCTACCTTCCTACCGGGAAGCGATATCCGGCGTGGTTCTGGAAGCCGCGGCCATGGAGTTGCCGGTTGTGACCACACGTGTGCCGGGCTCCGTAGACGCCATCTGCAACGGCGTTACCGGATTATCTGTGCCGGCCAAAGACCCGGATGCTCTTGCGTGCGCTTTGCAAAAGCTGGCGAAAGACCCGGAACTGCGCCACCAAATGGGAAACGCCGCACGGCAGTTTGTGGCCCATCGCTTCAATCACCAGAAAATCTTTCAGAACCTTCTCAACGAATATCACCGGCTGATGCGGCGCCACTTGCCCATGGCACGAACGAATCCTTAATCCGGGGTATTGTTCAGGAATAGCTTCACGAGTTCGAGACCATGAAAAGATCGATCGCCATGGCCCTGACCGCAATTCATATGTTGGCCGCTTTTTTCTTTGCGGCCGCAACGTGTCTGGGCCAGGGTGCGCTGCTTCAATGGCCGGATTCGAATAAGTATTGGCGCGCGCTCATTAATGTCAACGATTACATCGAGAGCCGTCCTCCAGAATGGTTTACCCAGGACAAGCTCGTCACCGATTTCATGATTTTGAACGTGAAACCGGAAAACCTGGCGCAGGTACAGTCGAAATATACGCAGGTTCGCGGCCTGCTTCAATCTCGCGGCATGTACGTGGGCACCTACATTTCCGGGACGACGGTTTCTCCACAGTCGACCCGTAACACCTATCCTCCGAACGCAGTCTCCACGGAACAGATGCCGCGCGATGCCCGTTACGCAGGCACCTGGCCAGACCAGCCCAATCGAAAAATTATCGACGTAACCGACCCGAATACGCGGCACGCACTCGAAGCGAACATCGGTGAATTATGGACTGCTGTGCCGGCGCCTCTTCGGTTCGTGGATAACGCCGCGTTTCACCATGCGGTCGGAGGCACGCAGCCGTGGCGCGCGCATTGCGAACAACTCGCTGAACTGCGCGCGCTGGCCGAATCACAAGGCTCGCGTGTGATTTTCAACATCTCCCTGCACGTGGGAATGTTGTCCGACGAAGAGGCACGCGAACTCATCGATGCGGTGCGCGATAACGGGATTGCGCTCGAGATGCCATGGTCGCCAATCATTCAGTCCAATCCCGCCGCTACCGCAAAGGCGCAAGCTCGCTACCGCCAGCTTTTGGACAGTGGTATGGCGATTGTTCTCATCCCTGTAAACACGGACCAAGAGGCGTTAGCGCATTGGGTGCGAACCTGGAAAAAGCCCACCGATCATCTTTATATGAGCGGCATTTTCTGGAAAGCACCCGATACAGCTGCTTCGGTAGCCGTCCGCTGACCGGTTAAACGTCAATTGTTTCTCGTGCTATTCCCCGTTTCAAGCTCTCGCCTGATTCCACCCTCGCTATCCATCGGGAGGATAGAATGGTCTGACCTTCCGCGCCCTCGAAGGTACCCTAGACTCAAGTCCAGTAGCGGCAGTTCTATAACCGCCGATACAGTGTGTTTGCATCAACGGGGCTGATCATGTCAATCGGGCCATTTTCTGATTCTTCCACGCTCGTCTTCATTGTTTCCCGCGGATGTCGGAACGAAATCGCTGCTTATGTAATCGGGTTCATCTGCGACCGGCCCTCTCGCCTACGTGGTCGCTGAGGGCAAACAACAATTTGGCGCAAAAGGGGAGCGAGTAATGGACGCTAAACGATTGGTGTCGCTGATCGCGTTGTTTTTGGCGGCAGTCGCTCGATGAAATGGCATTGGCCGAGCAGGAAGACTTTGAAAAAGTTGATGAGGTCTACCGCTGGAAAAAAACACCATAGGTTCCACACTCGCAAAACTTAACGAGTGAGGCATCCCCCGTGTACCTGCCGTGTACCTCGATCCCCCACATCTACCCCATTTTGGTGTTTTTGGCGAGCGGTTCCAGCAGCTATCAATATTCCAAGTCGCAGACGCCACCTTCTATATATCCTCAGCTATATCCAACGGCTCGTTGCTTCAAGCAGTTGCGGTCCTCGCGGCCTGAGGGTTCATTATTTCTTCGCCGATTTGCGTCAGCTTGGCGTCGGCCTTTTTTCCTCGTTAAGCGTGGGCTGTTCATCGCAGCAGGGTCTTTTTTCATGGGACCTTCAAACCGCCCACTGAGATTGCTCTATCCGGTCGCAACCATGGAGTACGCTCGCCAGATTGCGCGAGATTGGAACACAAGGGACGAAAAATCAGGATTCTCAGGGTTTGTGACCACATTTGAACTGGACGGAAGTTATCTATCGAATTTTAAGCCACACACTGTAGGGTCCTCAGAGCATGTGGAATATTGGATTCCCGCCAAAGACCTGAGTTTATTCAACGGTGCCATCCGTGGCCTCATCCGTTTAGAAGAGGGATTTTTCGGGACTCCTTTCACTGGTCATATCCCCGACGCCTTCGGCTTAAAGGGAAAAGATGCAGTCGCTCAATTCGTGGCGTTGTCCGAAAGCTGGGAGTACAGCACTTTCGATGTTGCGTATGAGATGTCAGCCAATCGAAAAACGGCAGATTGGCAAATGCGAGAAAAGCGGCCGCTCCGAGGACCGGTGCGCGAGGAAGCGGGGCCGACCCTCAAAAACTACATCACGCCCACCGGGTTGCAGCGGCTGAAAGACGAGCATCGGTTCCTATTGAGTCGCGAGCGGCCCGCAGTGGTGGAGGTCGTAGCGTGGGCTGCTAGTAACGGGGACCGCAGTGAAAACGCCGACTACCTCTACGGCAAGCGGCGGTTAGGCCAGATCGATTCGCGGATTCGCTTTCTCACGAAACGCATTGACGCGGCCGTGGTCGTCGATCCCGCCGCTCC
>DATMMY010000006.1:0-6795 GCA_035569515.1 Candidatus Solibacter sp.
CTCAGGCATGGTGCGGCGGCCAAGGTGGTGTCCAGTGGTGCAGGAGAGATCGCAAAATACCGCGAGATGGACGGGCGCCTGGTCAAGTCCTGCAAGCTTTAAGGTTACATACTGCTGGGCCTTCTCCCCTTCATAGGAGGAGAGCGCCTCTTGATTGCACTCCTCAAAATTCAATCGCACCTTCTGGCGCAACGCTGGATCGTTTACCAGGACGAAACGCCAGGGCTGGCTGTAGCCGACAGAGGGAGCCAGCGAGGCCATCCGAATCAGGCGCTCCAGCACGCCTGCCTCTATTGGGTCAGTGCGGAACCTGCGTACGTCGCGGCGCCAGCGGAAGAGATCGGCCAGCTCCGCCTGGAACTTTTCTGTAAATCGAGGTGGTTCAACTCTGTCCGACATGGCCCTATTCCTGGCTACGATCATAAATCAGGTGGATTGCCAGAATTGCCATAACTGCTAGAATTGCCAAAATTGCCAAAATTGCCAAAATTGAAAAACCAAAACACCTAAAAACAAAAGACCTTTTTCACCGCTGATTTACGCTGATGAACGCTGATCTGCTTCGTTTGCGTCCTTAGCGGCCTTGGCGGTGAGAAAGATTTTCCCTCTGATTTTGACTTTTCCGGGCCAGTAGCTAGAAGCTAGTGGCCAGTAGCCGCATTTCGATCAGTGTTAATCCGCGCAAATCAGCGGTAAAAAGGGTTTTGGTTTAGTTGTTGGTTTTTCAAATTTTGGCAATTCTGGCAGTTATGGCAATTCTGGCAATTTTTGATAGCAAACGGTGTTGAAGCAATCCAGCATCAGTTTGCGCTTTTCGAGGTTGTAGCGATATGCGGTTATGCTGCAATTCAATATTTCGTCTTCTGCATCTACCTTCATATATTTGGCTTCATCCCAGCGTTCCAGCAGTCGCCTGAAGATCAGCACCACAACGCTGTGGCAGACCACCAGTACGGTCTTCCGGCGATATTCGCGAGTCAGTGTGCCCAGGAAGCTGTGAATTCGCAACGCCACGTCCGGGCGGCTTTCGCCTCCAGGTGGGCGATACCAGTATTTGCCTTCCCTCTCTCGCCGCGCCAGTTCCATCGGATATAACTTCTGGATGCCGTCACGGGTCAAGCCATCCAGCACGCCAAATTCAATCTCCCGAACGCGTTCTTCAAACATGATGGAGGGAGTTCCAGAGATCTGGGCCGTGATCAGCTCAGAGGTTTGGATGGTCCGCAGATAGGGAGAGGAAAAGATCATGTCAAAATTGAATCTCTCCCGCAGGAAGCGCCCGGTGGCCGTCGCCTGTTCCCTCCCCAGGGCAGTCAAGGGCGTGTCGATATCTCGCAGATTGTCGCTCCACACATCGAGCTTGCGTTCGGCTACGGCCCGCTCCTTGGCCACGTTTCGTTCCGATTGTCCGTGGCGAACTATCACCAGTTGGTCAGGCCACTTTTGGTCATTCATAATTGACATAATTACATTATTGCCGGAATTTAGATAACTGCCAAAATTGCCAAGAGTGCCATGAGTGCCATAATTGCCAAAATTTAACATCGCGAATTACCACTGATTTGCACTACGGCCAATGGTCGGAATGCAGCTACTGGCCACTAGCTTACAGCCACTGGCTCGGCGTAAATCAGCGGTAAAGTTTTGTTTTTTAAATTCTGGCAATTTTGGCAATCCTGGCATTTCTGGCAATCCTGGCAATTGTCCGGTTCTGGCAATTCTGCCTTCACCATGTACAATGTCCGCTTTAAACAGGAGGCAAGTGCTGTGAAATATGCGGCGGAGTTATTTGGCACGTTTGTTCTGGTTTTTGCCGGTCTCACCACGGCAGTGATCGCAGGCGGAGAGGTCCACAACGTAGGCGTAGCCTTGGCCTTCGGGTTGTCGCTGATGGCCATGGCCTACACCGTGGGGCCTATCTCGGGATGTCACATCAATCCCGCAGTGACCCTGGGGATGCTCCTGGCCAAGCGCATCCAGGTGAGTCAGGCGCTGGGTTATATGGTAGCGCAGGTCATTGGGGCCATCATCGCGGCTGGACTCGTGCTCTTTATCGCTAACGGCGTTCCCGGAGGATTCAGTGCCAGCGCTACTGGCTTCGCTTCCAACGGATTTGGCTTGCATTCGCCCGGCCAGTACAGCCTGGCTGCATGCTTTGCCGCCGAGACTTTTCTGACCATGCTGCTGGTAATCACGGTGCTCGGCGCCACCGACGACCGCGCCCCCGCAGGTTTCGCCGGGATACCCATCGGGTTCATATTGACGGTAATCATTCTGGCCGGCATACCGATCACGAATGGATCGTTTAACCCGGCCCGCAGCATCGGGCCTGCGATCTTTGCGGGCGGTTGGGCTCTGGAACAACTGTGGCTATTTATTGTGGCTCCGCTCCTGGGTGGCGCTCTGGCTGCGGGAATCTTTTCCGCCATCCGGAAGCCAAAAGCCTAGATCACCGATCACCAGCAGGCAAGCAGACTGAACAGGCGCTGCCAAGTGAACAGATTGATAGACGGCGGCAACCCTGAGGTGCTGAGGTTTCTATCAACATTAGCTTTTAGCGCCGGTGGTGTGGGAATCGGACAAATCCACCAGCGCTAAAGCGCACCCTTAACCGCTATTCTTACGCGGCCCTTTAGGTGTAAAGGGCCGCTCTTCCACCGATCTCTTACTCGAAAGCTACATCGTCTTCAGCACTCCCAGCCATTTCTGCCAAGCCTGCTCACGGGCTTTCTTGTTGGCTTCAGTACCAGCGGGATCTTCGCCTGAACGCATGAACCCGTGCCCTGCTCCTTCATAGGTCACCGGATCGTACTTCTTTCCGGCTTGCTTCATGGCGTCTGTGGTCGCTGGTACGGTGGCTGTGATGCGGGCGTCATTGCCTCCATAGAATCCATACACTGGCGCAGTGATGGCCGCCAAGTCTTTCGGTGGAGGACCATAGAACACAAAGGCAGCTGCTAAGTCATGGCGATTGGTGGCAAAGCGGAATGATTGACCACCACCCCAGCAGAAACCAGCTACCGCCAACTTTCCGTTTGCCGATGGAAGCTTTTTTACGTAATCGGCCGTTGCACTAAGGTCGGCGGTTACGGTATCTGCATCCAATTTGGAAACAGCTTCGCGGGCAGCATCAACGCCGGAAAAGTCGCTGCTCTTACCCCCGTTCGGCCCAAATCCCGAAAGCAGATCGGGCGCTATGGCAATGTACCCGGCGGCGGCCAGTTGGTCGGCTACGCTGCGGACCCAGTCGGTCATGCCGAAGATCTCATGAATCACGACCACGGCAGGCGCTTTCCCCTTGGTTTCAGGGTAGACAACGAATGCATGCACTACGCGATTGTCGTGTTTAATATCCACCCACTCCTGGTGCCGGGGGGACTTTTCCAATGACTGCTTGGCCCAGTCTTGTGCAAAGGCGGGCAGTAGAGAAAAAAGCAAAGCGGTTGTGAGGAGGACGATACGTTTCATGGGATGAAGTTTACTACTTGAGACGATTCCCGGACAAACCATCGTAATCGCATACAACCTGCTGCGCATTTCATCTGGAATCAAATCTATCTATAATCGGAGATATGACAGATTTTCCCAGTATCGTTGAAGAATTGAAGCAGGAGCTTGATCGCGTCAATGCTGCCATCAAGATTCTGGAGGGCGCTGTTGCAGGCGACGGCCGACGCAAAGGTAGCGCTCCTCGTAGAGGACCTCGCAGACTCTCCGCAGCGGCCAGGCGCAGAATTTCTGCTATCGCAAAAGCGCGTTGGGCCAAGGCGAAGAAAGCCGGCAGGAACTCGCTCTGACCCGGCAATTCTGAAGGTTCGCCCAATTCCGAACGCCAACGAAGCGGGCCGATTCCATCCGCCTGAGACACGGATTCAAGTGTCGCGTTTGCACAGTCTGTTGCAAATGAAGCGCTCAAAAACTACAGCTGGTTCCCGGAGCGGACGTGTGTGCCACGGCGGTTACTACGGTTATCTATCGAACCATTTTGCGAATAAGCTCTAATGATGTTCGCAACCCCACCAAAAAGATATGCGCCACTTTAGAAGCACATGCTTTCTCCCGGCTCTGATCATCCTGTCATTCTGCATGGCTACGGGGCTGGCCTTCGCAACCAATCAGGGTAAAGTTTCCTCAACGGATGATCCCAAAGACCAAAGCTTCCCAGTCACAACTGCGTCACAGGCTGCGGCACGCTACTTCGAGACTGGGATGGTGCACTATGAAAACCATCGCTGGAATTTTGCCCTGAGTGACTGGAACGAGGCCATCAAGCTGGATCCGAATTTTGCGCTGGCCTATACCTGGATTTGTTTCACCACGGTTGACCCCGCTGAAGAAAACGCCGATCGCGCCAAAGCCATAGCGCTGCTAAAGAACATTACACCAGCAGAGCAGTTGATGGTCCGCTGGATGGCGGGCGTGCATGGGAACAATTATCTTGAGGGTATTTCGTCCATGAATGATATGTTGGCCCTTTATCCGCATGATAAGCGGCTCAACTTTCTGGTTGCATATTGGCTCTACAAACAGGACCAGTATGATCCCGCAAAGAAGCTCACGCTAAGGGCCCTGGCCGAAGATCCGAGATATGCTACCGCCTACAACCAGCTTGCTTATCTGTATTCGCGGATACCTGATCACCCCAAGTCCCTGGAGGCCGCCGCAAAATATGTGGAGCTGCTTCCCAATGAACCGAACCCCCACGACTCTTACGGAGAAATGCTGCGCCTGGCCGGACATTTCCAGGAGGCACTGGCCCAATACCGTCTGGCCCTGAAAATGGACCCCACGTTTTATATATCGCAGAAAGAGTTAGGCGAAACCTATTCCCTTATGGGAGAAGAAGAGCAGGCCCGGACAGAATACACAAAAGCGATTCACGATGCCCCCAGCGATGGACTCAGAGCCGAATACCTTCAAAAGCTCGCCCTGACATATATCCGCGAAAAAAAATATGAGGATGCAGATAAAGCGTATCTGGACGCTGCCGCGAAAGCCCATGCCACAGGGCAGTGGGTCTGGGAGGCACGCGCCCACCGCATTATGGCCATGTACGAGAAAGATGCCGTTACAGCGATGAAGAACCTGGAACAGGCGGAAGCCATTCTGGCGGAAAAGAAAGAGGTGGTAGCGCAGGCGGACCTGGATGAGGAGCGGGCCAGGATATTACGTGTCCGCGTGGAGCGCGCCCTGGCAGCCAGCGACCAATCCGCCGCTAACAGCCCTTTGGCAGAGTTAGAAAAGCTGGCCAACTCCGGAAGCAGCGTGAATGTGCAGCGGACGTATCATGGCGCCGAAGGATCGCTTCTTATCGCGGAGCAAAAATACGCCAACGCCATCTCCCATCTGGAAGAAGATGTCGCCAACCCCATGTCAATGAAACTGTTGGTGACTGCTTATCGTAAGACCGGATTTACCGCAGACGCGAACGTCCTGAGCAAGAAGCTCATAGACTGGAAAATACCCACAACGGAAGAAGCATTGGCCGTCCCTGAGTTCCGCTCTCAGGAAGCTGCTTTGGCTTTGAAGAAATGATTTTGAGAATCGGCTGATCGGGTAATTGGAAGATCTAAACCAATGCCCGAATCACACACACTCGTGATGTATTCCTCTGCGACATCTCCCAAGGGAATGAATCTGGCCAAATCCCTTTGATCTCGCGTTTATCAGCGAAATCTGCGGCAAGTTTTCACCAGTCCCAGTCGTCGCCCACTGCTTTCGGCAGCGCGATGCTCCAAATGCCATTCTCGGTTGAGCGAAGGCCAATTTGCCCTTCGCGCGAGCTGCCTTCTTCACCGACCCACGCAACAATAAAGCGTGACTTAAGCCCATCGCACTCCAGCCCAATGACAAAACCCGGATCAACCAAGGCCGTGACTCCATGCAGCCGTGCTCCCGTAGCGGTAATGTCAACCGTCTTGACGTTCTGAGAAAAGACCTTCCCGTTTCGATCAAGACCCCAGATCCGTACGGTAAGGGGAACGACAATCCGCTTTTCCCGTCTCTTTGCCATCCCTGCTAACAGTTTAGGGCAGCACTGACCTTCAAACTCTTACGTTTCTGTTTTCGGCAGGTACGAAAGTCACCTCTTGGTACATAAATGCTCTAGAATGAACCGGCACTGAAACGAGAGGAGATTTTCATGGCAGTGGTGATAAATCAAGGAGTGAAGATTCACTGGGATGAGACGGGCGCCGGAGATCCTCTCCTGCTTATCATGGGCCTGGGATATCCTTCTGACGCGTGGTATCGCACTCGTCCGGTTTTAGCGGGAAAATACAAGACCATCGCCCTGGACAACCGAGGCGTCGGGCGGAGCGAGATGCCGCCCGGTCCTTATCCCATTGCCCTGATGGCGTCCGACGCCGCTGCGGTGCTCGATGCGGCCGGAGTGGAACGTACGCACATATTCGGCATCTCCATGGGCGGCATGATCGCTCAGGAATTCGCTCTGCAATATCCGAAGCGCGTTCGTTCCTTGGTTCTGGGTTGTACGGCTGCCGGCGGACCCCACGCGGTGCGGGCCGAGCCGATAGTGACGGAGATGCTCATGGCGCGCGGCGACATGACTCAGGAGGAAGCAGCACAAGCGGCACTGCCATATATCTACGATCCGGGAACGTCGCGACATCTGATTGACGAAGACCTGGCCATGCGCCGGCCGTGGTTTCCACATCAGGAAGCATATAAAGCGCAGTTGCAAGGAATCCTGGCCTGGGAATCGTACAGCCGTCTTTCACAAATCGCCTCGCCAACCCTGGTGATTCATGGCGAGTCCGACCGGTTGGTGCCCGC
>DATMMY010000007.1:0-3364 GCA_035569515.1 Candidatus Solibacter sp.
GGCGCGCAACCCGGAGATCAAATGGAGACTTCGGCCGGAAGACATTCTGGACTTGCAGGGCCGTCAGCTGGCCATCCTGAAAGCCGCTCTGAAGCACGTGGGGAAGGGAGGTCGCCTCGTCTACTCAACGTGCTCTCTGGAGAGGGAAGAGAACGAACAGGTCGTGGAAAGCTGTCTGCAAAGCCACCCTGAATTCAAGATTGTGCCAGCCAGGGAAGAGTTGGTTAAATTGAAAGAGTCGTTAGTCTGGCCAGATGTTGATCAGCTCGTGAGCGGGAATTTTCTGCGTACGCTGCCGGGAGTCCATCCGTGTGATGGTTTCTTTGCTGCCATTGTGGAGCGAACCATTTGATCAGCGTCATCAGCGAAAATCAGCGGCAAAAAGATGTTGGGTTTTTCCCCGTGGACTCCTTGATTTTTCCGGGTTCCTCCGCGTCTCAGCGTCTCCGCGGTGAAATTGATTCACGGTTTTCTCCGTACTCTCTCCGTGTCTTCGTGCCGAAGCCTGCCCTCGAGCCTGGCGAAGGGTGGTGGGTTTGTTTTTGCTTTTCGTGTTTATTTTCGTACAACGAAGCTGATGGTTCCACCGGCGGCGATTTTCTGTCCTGCTGCCGGAGACTGCCGGATGATGGTTCCTGAGGCCCCGGAGATATCGGGCACCAGTTCAACTTTGCCCAGGGTAAAGCCCGCCTGCTGGATTGCCGATGTCGCATCGGTGGCGGAGCGTTCTACGAAGCTGGGCATAACATATGTCTGGGTTGAATCACTCGAGGCCACAACCAGGGCGATTTTAGGAGATAGAGCATTCTTGGCCTCCGGCGGAGGATTCTGGGCCACCACGGTTTGCGGAGCCGCTCCCGGCATTCGAATGGTGGCCACCGTGCCGATGGCCAGGCCTCGGCGACTGATGTTGATTTCCGCCACGCGTTCGCTTTGGCCGATAACATTGGGAACTCCGGAGCGCTGCGGTCCCAGGCTCTCCGCCACACGGATCTTCCAGCCTCGCCGCACCTTGGTTCCGGGCGGCGGCGCCTGCGTGACGATGTGTCCTTCGGCCACGTCAGGACTGTAAAACCGATTTTCCACAAAGAGCACCAGCCCCTGGGAGCTGGCAACGCGCTCGGCATCCACCGGTGTGAGGCCCTGCAACGGGGGAACTCGGACTTCGCGTCCATGGATGGCGAAGCGCATTGAGAGCAACGCAGAGGTCAAAGCAACCAGAAGAAGGGCCAGGCCCAGAAGGAAATAACGAATCAGGCGGCGCACAAGTTAACGCGCCTCCGTGCCGCCGGATTGCCTGGGAGGGACCACTTCGGCCTTCCTGACTGTGGCCGCCGGCTTGTCATCGAATGCGGGTGCAAACGCCTCGTCCTTACGCGCAGGATTGGAGATGGCTACACGCATGAAGTCAATCCAGATTGGCAATGCCGCTTCCGATCCCGTTTCTTTTGCGCCCAGCGTCTTCTTTTCATCAAAGCCGATCCATACTCCGCAGGTGACGGAAGGAGAGAAGCCCACAAACCAGGCGTCGGTAAAATCATTGGTGGTGCCGGTTTTACCGGCCAGCGCGTGTTTCAGCCGGGCGGCGCTGGCGGCCGTTCCGTGCTGGACCACGCCCGCGAGCAGGGAAACCATCGTCCGGGCAGTATGAGGGTTCACCGCGTCCTTGGCATCGGGAAAATTTTCTTCCAATACATGGCCCTCATAATCGGTTACCTTGCGGATATAACGCGGCTCAATGCGTACGCCGTCATTGGGAAAGACCGAATAGGCTGAAGTTTGCTCGTACAGCGTCAGGTCGGCGGCCCCCAGCGCCACCGGCAGATAAGCTGGAATAGGAGAGGTAATGCCAAAGCGCCGGGCGTAATCAATCACTGTGTTCATTCCTACTTTCTGGGCCAGCTTCAAAGCGGGAATGTTCCGCGAATCGGCAAGAGCATGCCTCAATGTGACGTTGCCTTGAAATTTGTAATCAAAATTGTGAGGAGTATAGGGCACGCCGCCGCTGACGAAAGTTGTAGGAGCATCCAGAATCAAGTCGTCCGGTTCAGCGCCCTGGTCAACGGCGGCCGTGTAAACGAATGGTTTGAAAGACGATCCCACCTGGCGTTGCGCATGAATTGCGCGGTTGAACTTGGACTCCTGAAAATCCCGCCCGCCCACCATGGCCTTAATGTCGCCCGTGGCATTCTCCACGGCCAGCAGCGCGCCTTGAGCTCCTGAATCCTGATCGAGGAGTACTCTTGCAGTCTGGTTTTTGTTGATGCCGATGACTTTGATATAGGCCAGGTCTCCAGGAACAAGAATCTCCTGGGGAGATTTATGCCTGGTCCAGGAAATTTCAGCAAAGGCCAGCGTTGCCGTGTACCGTCCAAACTTTACCGTGGCGGTTTGCGCATTCACGTCCGTGACCAGCGCATGAATATAGGTCCCTTCCGAGATGGGCTGGCCCCAGTCGGGATGCTCGTACTTCTCCAGCGACAGGCCGGACTGAACTACATTTTTCAGATGGCCTTTCCATCCGTGCCGGCGCTCGTACGCGGCCAGGCCATCCAGCACAGCCTGGTTGGCCGCTTTTTGAAGGTCGAGATCCAATGATGTATAGACCCGCAACCCGCCTTCATGTACTTCACTGGTGCCATATTTCTTTTCCAGATACCTGCGGACCTCTTCGACAAAATATGGAGCAAGAGAACCTTCTACGGGCTGGATGTTCAGGACCAGCGGAGCGGCCTTGGCGCGCACGGCTTCATCGGCCGTGATCCTGCCATCCTCCAGCATATTGTTGATGACCAGATTGCGCCGCCTTACTGCGCGCTCAGGGTTCTGTATCGGGGAATAATGGGTAGGCGATTTAGGCAGGCCGGCGAGCAGCGCAGCCTCTTCGAGCTTCAGGTCTTTGGCCTGTTTGTTGAAATAGTACTCGGCTCCGGCTTCAAATCCGTACACGCCATGACCAAGAGCAATCTGGTTGCAGTACATGGCAAAAATTTGCGGCTTGGTAAAGTGCCGCTCAATTTGAATGGCCAGCATGGCCTCCTGAATCTTGCGGCTGAAATGGCGCTCCGGGGAGAGAAACAGGTTGCGGGAAAGCTGCATAGTGAGCGTGGATGCGCCCTGCGAACGCGAGCCTGATGCTACATCGCGGTAGGTGGCCCCCATGACCCGCCAGAGATCGATGCCCCAATGCTGCTCAAAATTCTTGTCTTCAATGGACATGATCGCGTCCCGCAGAACTTTGGGAAAATCATCGTAAGAAGCCAGCACGCGCCGCTGCAGGGCAAACGAGCCAATGACCTTGCCGGTGTCGTCATACAACTCGGTGATGGTGCTGGGGCGGTAGTGCTCCAATTCGCTGATCTGC
>DATMMY010000008.1:0-5604 GCA_035569515.1 Candidatus Solibacter sp.
TTTCGCCGGTTGTACACTACATGGTTCGATCCCGCGTATGGAAAACTCTCGCCCGCCATGACTCTTATCTATGAAGTCACCCGGCAATCGTTGGCCGAAGGACTCAATTGCGATTACATGACCGGAGAGCAGCCCTATAAACTCCGCCTGGCTACCGGTTCCATGCCCCTCTATCGCCTCAAAGCCACTTCGCGGGCGCTGGCCGCTCTGAGTGAAGCCATCGCGGTCTAATCCTGGGACACAAGGGGCGGAGTCCTACCACTGATTTCCACTGAGGCCACTGATCGAAAGCTACACGGTTTAACCGCAATATCGTTCACTTAAGTTTTTTCCGGACCTTATATCAAAATGGCTGTTTGAAAGTCAGCTATGACTCCCACATCAGGTGCTCGGCGACAACACGCCATACACCGTTTTCTTTGCGCATGAGCACGTAACTACCGCCAGCACAGAGCCCGCCGCAGAAATGTTCGATGTACAAAATTGCTTCGCTCTTGCTTAGATTCAATCCAGCGTGCGAAACAACAAAGCGTTCCTGATAGTTCGGGAATCTCTTTTGAAAATCGCCTGGGTTTGCACTCTCAAGCTCTCGGCGGCTGACGAAAGGGGCCTGCACGCCGCTCGGTAGATGCAACTCTGTTTGAATGTCTGACGAAAACACATTGCTCAAGAAAAAACTGACTCGGGTTGTTCGTGATGACTGTGCAAACGAGGATAGTTGATCAAACGGCAAACCACCTCGCAGTCTCCAATTTCCCGAAAGTCCCTCTCCTTCGCGCTGCAGCACAATCTGGATTTCGCGTCCTGCACTCCAATGGTTATTGTGCAGCGCCACGTCTGAGATTAATGCGGATAGAATTGCCCCCATTTCAGCTTGCGTTCGCCGCTGCTCACCCGCAAGAAGCAGAGCAATCAGCGCAAGCAGAAGGCCAACTCCAGCAGCCGCGCGAAAGGCGATTCTCCTATGGCGATTTCGGTCCATACCTGATTAGACAATAATTTGGAGTGGAATAGGTTATGTCATGGCGCATATTGGCGATAAATCCCCATAGCACCCATAACTCCAGTTGCCATAGCCAACGGTTTGAAATTTTTACCGCATTCGACACAAGGGGCAGAGTCCTGCCACTGATTTTCACTGAGGCCACCGATGACTTGCGCGATCTAACCGATCATTGTTCATAACTGTTTCAGATATTTCTTTGCCTCTTCCAGATGTGGGAAGAGTTTTTCGTCGGCCTGGAAGGCTGGGCCATGGACGCATCTGCGGCTGCCGCGCAGCTTGACCGGGTGACGCAGGTGAAGCATCTCGTGGTAGACGAGGTATTCCACGGCGTAGCGTGGAACGTTGGGGCGATCAAAGACGCGGCTGACCACAATCGTGTTGTGCGCGGGATCGTAATGTCCCAGGCTCTGGCGCGAATGGTTGGCGCTCCAGGTCATTTGCGGACGCGCCATCAGGCCATAGAAAAATTTGGCGTTCAGATCTTCGAAGACCTCTTCCAGGTCGTAGTGCGCGCCTTTGGGGCCATGGATCTTCTTGCGCCCGCGCATTTGCCGGATCAGGTGGGTCTTGGCGGAGATGCTCTGGCTTCCCGCAAACTTTCGGAAGCGCGCTGCATGGCCGCTGTCGATCTCTTTTCGATAGAGCTTGGCTATCAGGATGTGAAGGATGGCGTGAAGCACATCGTCACCGGCGCCCTCCAGCAGGTCAGACAGCCGCACCAGGACGCGTCCATCGCGCAAGCGGATGGTGTTGTTGAGGTTGGTAAAAGGAAAGAACTGCACCTTGAATTCGGGAAGCGGCGCCCGTGGACGCAGCTCCCGGTAGGCATGCTCAAAAAGATTCGTAACTCGGGGGTTCACCGGGTTCGATTATAGAGAAGAATCGGGTGATCGGTTCATCGGGTGATCAGAAAACCAAGAACCCAAAACCTACCGCGGAGACACGGAGGCGCGGAGAAAACCAAAAATCAGTTTCACCGCGGAGAGCAGAGGCGCGGAGGAAGCATATCGCAAGCGCGGAGCCGCTGTACCAGACGAACCTGGTTTTCCGATCACCCGATCCCCCGATGATCCGATCCCCCGATTCTTCTTACTTCTTCTTGTTCTCGGCTGCGCTGTCTTTGTCTTTGTCCTTGTCCTTGTCGTTCATGTATTCGCGGGCCATGTCGGCACTGGATTTAAGGGCTTCCACGGCGTCCTGAAGAACATAGTGATAATCCTGGGCGTCGATCTTGGCTTGAGGGTCGGTGTCTATGGCTGATTTCAGCGTTCGCAGTTTCAATTCGAACTTATTGTCAGCCTCAATGACTGCCTTCAGTCCCTTGCGGAAATCCTTCTTGTCGTCTTTGTTCAGGGGACGCCCCGCATACATATCGAGATTGCTGTTGACCTCGTCGAGGATGGCGGTAAAGTCTTCGAGCAGGTCGTGGATCTTCTTTCCGCGGCCGTCGGCCAATTTCGGGTCGGACCGCATCTGGTCGATGGCCAGCAGGCGGGCGTCGGCGAACTCGATCAGCAGCTTCATGCGCTTGTAGGGCTCCGTGGCCACCTCGCGCAATTTGTCGGTTTCGGCCTCGGTGAGCGGGTCGCGCTTTCTGGCGGAGGCGACTACGGCGAGCAGAAGAAGAAATACAAGTAATTTCCTGGCCGTCTGCATCAGAGACTCCCTTTCTTCCTGGGGGGTGCGAACATCTCATTCAATATGTCCTGGCGGAATTGCTCCAGCTTTTTCTCCACTGCCTCCAGTGGTGGCCGGTCATCCACAGACAGCGTGCGTCTTACCTCTTGCAGTTTCCGCTGGGTCTCGCGCAAGAGGATCTCCGTCTCCTTCATCTTCCCATGGCTGCTGATAGAGGCGTCGCGCGCCTTGGAGCCGTATTTCAAAACTTCCTGCACAGTAACTTGGGCCTGCTCATTATGGCCTTCGGTGAACTGCTGGTCCGCGATGGGCACCAGTTGGCGGGCCACTTCGGCGCATAGCTTGGCCTGGTGGCCGCCTTCGGCTTTGTCGGCTTCGGCCTTCATCTGGTCGATGCTTCTCTGAGCGGCCACAGCAGCAACCGCGAAGGCGAACAGGATGCTAGTTGCAATTAGTTTCCGCATATTTTCTTAAAAATTGCCTGCGAAGAAATGTGTCGCCCCGCTGGGGCTTGAGTTTTAACTCTACTCTTTCCCAGCGTTTACACGCTGGGCTAACTTCCTAACGCGCCTCTGGCGCTGATCGTTTCAGACCCGGATACTCTTCACACCCTTAAGGGGATGGTATTAGAACATTATTTAGGTTCAATGGCTTTCAACCGATGGCGCGCCTGGAACTCCTGGTCAGGAAATTTGCCGTTGGCTGCGGCCAGAAAGAGTTTATAGTTTTCCGCCGCCGGTTTCCTGGCATTCAGGTTGTCATAGGCTGTGGCCCGCATGAAATACGTTGCCGGAACTTCCGGCAAGTATTTGGCGCGCAGCTCCAAAGCGCGCAGGGTCAGTTCGTAATGCTTGTTCTGCTCGGCGGCAAAGGCCAGATCACCATAGGCTTCCGCCAGATCCGGCTTCTGTTGCAAGGCTTTCATCAGTTCCGGCTCGGCCTCCGCATATTTGCGTTGGTGAAACAGAGCTTCTCCGTATCGCCAGCGCAGTTCGGTATCCGCCGGGGCTTGCTGCACCAACGGTTGCAGCAGCCGGGCCGCAGCCTCGTACTGCCTGGCGTCAGAATATAGCAAGGCAAGTTCGCGGACGACCGCCGGATTAACCCCAGTCTTGTTCACCGCCTCCAGCGCGGCAATGGCCTCTGAAGTCTTGCCTTCCACAGCTAGAACTTTGCCGAGCTGCACCTGGGCCAAAGTATTTTCCGGATGCGCCTCTGCATATTTCTTGAGCCAAATTTCAGCATCGGCCAGACGTTTTTGCCGGAGATACATCCCAATGAGTTGCTCGACGCTTCCGCCGTCTCCCAGATTCGCGCCGCGCAGATATTGTTGTTCGGCCCCGGCTAAATCCCCGGTGCGCTCCAGCATCTTGCCTATCGCCAAGGCAGCTTCAAGGTCTTTGGGATTCAACTCAGTGCACTTTTGATAGGCATGCAAAGATTCTTTGGGATCGCTCTCTTCGAGCACCTGCCCCAACGCAAACCACGCTTTGCTCAACGCCTGTTCACCACCCGCGGTTGGCTTAAGCTGCGTCGTATTTTTCAGCACGGCGGCAGCCTGGGCAAAGTTTGAAGACCTGGCCAGGGCCAGACCAAGGTTCAGATTGGCCTCAAACCATTTGGGGCTTAGTTCCACGGCCTTCTTGTACGCGGCGACGGCATCCGGGGTCTTGCCGAGATGGTTTTCAGCAAAACCTAGATCGAACCATATTTGGGGATTTTCCGATTGGTTGTTGACCAGGACTTTTAGTTTGCCTTCCGCCAGATCGTACTGCTGCTTTTCCAGAAGGCTTTCAGCCTCCTGCAGGGCTGCATTGACCTGACTTTCGGCGTGGCGAGCCTCGGCTGGGCGAGTCTGGGCCGTAAGCCGGGAGATGAGGCAGGCCAGCAAGAGCATGGCCGGGATGGCTTTACTTGCGACCATTCGATTGAGAGTTCTCGCTGGAATTTAAGATGCGTCCCAGCCATTTACCGGTGTATGACTTTGTGCATTTTGCCACAGCTTCCGGCGTACCGGTTACTACAATTTCGCCGCCACGGTTACCGCCCTCCGGGCCCAGATCAATGATCCAATCGGCGGTCTTGATTACATCCATGTTGTGTTCAATCACCAGCACCGATCCGCCGGCCTCAATAAGTTTACGGAAGGCCGCCAGCAGCTTGCTCACATCATCAAAGTGCAGGCCGGTGGTGGGCTCGTCGAAGATGTAGAGCGCGCCTTTACCCGCCCTGGCCCTGCGGCGCTCCTCTTTTTCCTCGTGAGTTTCGGCCTCCTGCCCGCCGCGCACGCGTCCTGCGGGAATCAGGTGAGCAGCCAGCTTCATGCGCTGGGCCTCTCCCCCGCTGAGAGTGGTTGCCGATTGGCCGAGGCGCAGGTAGCCCAGGCCAACTTCTTCCAGCACCCGCAACTTATCGGTGATCTTGGGCAGTCCGGAAAAGAAACCCATGGCCTCCCGCACCGTGAGGTTCAGCACTTCATGGATGTTCTTGCCTTTGTAGCGTACTTCCAGAACGCCGGGTTTGTAGCGGGTGCCTTTGCAGTCCTCGCATAGCAGTTCAACGTCGGCCAGGAACTGCATCTCCACGGTTACGGTGCCATCGCCCTGGCAGGTTTCGCAGCGTCCACCGGGGATGTTGAAGGAGAAATGCCCGGCGTTGAATCCGCGCTTGCCGGCCTCGGGAATCGAGGCAAAGAGCTCGCGCATGGCATCAAAGGCCTTGATGTAGGTCACTGGATTGGAACGAGGCGTCCGGCCGATGGGCGACTGGTCCACCAAAACGATATCGGCAATAAATTGGCCGCCAGTCACGCGCTTGAAGCCATTCACGGCCGGCCCCGGACCGCTGGTGATGCCTTTTTCCGCCGCCAGCGCCTGGTACAGAATGTCATGGACCAGAGTTGATTTTCCCGATCCTGAGACGCCGGTAATGGCCACCAGCATGCCCAGCGGTATCTGCAC
>DATMMY010000009.1:0-6160 GCA_035569515.1 Candidatus Solibacter sp.
TCCTGCCGCCACGTCGAAGGTTTGCGTGCCGTTGTGCACTACAAGCCTTCGGCAGATAAGAATTACGCCGGCGAACTGGCAAGATTGGATTTTCGCGATGACCTTCCTGCAACCACGGAATCCAGCGCCATACCTGCGCAATCTATCACGAAGTCTTCCGAGTCGAAGGACTGATAGCTCCGGCAGAAGTGGACCACCTGAACGCCATTTTCATTCGGACTGCTCGCGGTAGTCGCCTACTTTTTCGTTGTAGCACCTCTCTGGCTGCTGGAAGCCTTGCGCCTAGTTGGAATTGCGCGAATCACAGATGCGGGTCACCTACAACTAGAGCTCTTTCAGAATCCGATAGGCATGACCACGCTGCGCAAAAGACTTTGTCGGCTAGCTTTGTGTAGGCGCACGGGTTGAGGGCAACGTAGGAAACGCAGGGTCCCTCGCCCCTACTCGCGCGCTGAAGAAAACGCGCGCTCCTGACGGCGCTCGGGATGACGGTGCCCTTAAATAGTGAATTGCTTGTAAGTTACAGCCGGATTGGCCGCAACCAAACTTACCGCGGATTACGCGGATGCACGCGGATTCTGGATTGCTGTTTCACCAGGGTAAGTGTGCTTGTTGCCCAACAGATTTACCCACATAGATTCTCCCCCACAAGACAACTATGCCCCCAGCGCGATAGAATTCTCTGGTTTCAATTTGCGGGAGGCCATCTGTGGACGATTCCCCTGAAAATAACGGCAAGCAAGATAAAAAAGACAAAAAGCGCAAATCAAAGCAGTCATCCTCCAATGCCGGCTGGTCCCGGCGTGATTTCCTGAAGATATCGGGCGTTTCGGCTGCGGTGCCGTTGGCGGGCTCTCTTGTGGCCTCGGCCGGCGCGTTGGTGGTTGAGACCGTGGACGAAACCGTGCAAGGGCCCGGCAAGGCTCCGGTATCGCTCACCGTGAATGGCAAGAGCTTTAACGCCCAACTGGAGCCTCGGGTCACATTGCTGGATGCGCTTCGCGACCAGTTTGATACGACTGGAGCCAAGCGGGTATGCGACCGCGGGACCTGCGGGGCATGCACGGTCCTGATGGACGGCAAGGCGGTCTATTCCTGCTCCATCCTGGCCATCGACGCCCAAGGCAAGGCGATCACCACCGTGGAAGGCCTGTCGGAGGGCGACAAGCTCCATCCGATTCAGCAGGCGTTTATTGACAACGACGCCCAGCAATGCGGGTTCTGCACGCCCGGATTCGTAATGGCCACCAAGGCGTTTCTGGATCAGCATCCTAACCCCACTCCGGACCAGATCAAGCATGGGCTGGGCGGCAATTTCTGCCGTTGTGGAACCTATGCAGGTATGCGCGCCGCAGTGATGCAGGCGGCCAAAGCGACGAAAGGAGCCTGAGTATGGCAGACAACCAGCCGGACTATAACTGGCCAGCGCCGGAAAAAAGATCTCTCATCGGCAAACGAATCTCCCGCGTGGACGGCCCCGATAAGGTTTCCGGACGCGCCAAGTATACCTATGACGTCCACAGGCCGGGCATGCTCTTCGGCAAGGTGGTCCGCAGCCCGTATGCTCACGCCAAGGTGGTGAGCGTGGACACCTCGGCAGCCGAGAAGATTCCCGGAGTCAAGGCTGTCCATGTGGTGCAGGGGCCGGGATCAGAAATCCATTGGGCCGGCGATGACATTGTGGTAGTAGCCGCAGTGGACGAGCCCACGGCCGCCGACGCAGCTCGCGCCGTCAAGGTTGAGTACGAACCACTGCCGCATTGGGTCAATGATTTCCAAGAGCCCAAGAACGTAGCGGAAGATAAGGGGCCGCTCACGTTGGACGACCTGGTCGGCATGTTCAGAAACCAGGTGCCGGAGCCCCAGGTCATTTCCAAGATCAAAGAGCATGGCATCAGCTTTAAGGTCGAGAGCGCCATGGTGGACCAGATGCGCCAGAACCATATTGGTGAAGGCGTGATCTCGGCCCTGCAGGCCGCCCCGGTGAAGGAAGCTGTCAAAGTCTCCTCTCCTTATAAGAAGGAGGCCGAGCAGGTCAAAGGCGATCCCGATGCCGCCTTCCAGCAGGCCGAGGTGGTTTCCGAGGGCATGTATGGCTGTCCGGTGGTTACCCACTGCTGCCTGGAGAGTCACGGCTCCATTGCCGAATGGACGGATGACGATCATCTCTTTGTCCACATCTCCACCCAGAACGTTTCTGGTCTGGCTAATGAATATGCAGGGGCGCTCAAGATTCCCGCCGGCAATGTCCACGTTCATCAGGACCACATTGGCGGCGGCTTTGGCAGCAAGTTCGGGGCTGACCGTTGGGGAATCTATACCGCGCAGGCCTCGAAGAAAGCCGGGAACAAGCCGGTAAGAGTCATGCTGGAGCGCGATGCCGAATTGACGCTGGCGGGCTGCCGTCCTTCGATTTGGGCCAGGGTCAAAATTGGCGCCAAGAAAGATGGCACCTTGGTGGCCTGGCAGTCTGATTCATGGGGCACGGGCGGTCCTGGTGGCGGCGGCTCGCCTCCTATGCCTTACGTCTTCAATATTCCTAACCAGCGCAAGCAGCATGTGGCGGTTCTGACCAACATTGGTCCGGCCCGCGCGTGGCGCGCCCCCAATCATCCCCAGGGCTGCCTGGTGACCATGAGCGCCATTGAAGATCTGGCGGCCAAGATTGGAATGGACCCGCTCGACCTGATGTTGAAGAACCTTGAACTGACCAAGCCGGCCACGGACCCCTTCCACCGCGCCGACACTTATCGCGATGAACTTCTGATTGCCGCCGATCTGATCGGGTGGAAGAAGAATTGGCGCCCTCGCGGCCAAAATGGATCGGGGCCGGTAAAACGCGGCCTGGGTCTTTCCATTCATACCTGGGGAGGGCGGGGTCACAGCAGTAATGCAATCCTCACCATTCAGCCGGATGGCTCGGTAAACATGAAGATGGGCACCCAGGATCTGGGCGTCGGTACCCGCACAGCCATCCTGATTGTTGCCGGGGAGACACTCGGTCTTCCAATCGAGCAGATCAAACTTGATATTGGCGACAATCAGTACCCTTCGTCGGGAGGCTCAGGGGGCAGCACTACCATTGGCGGCGTCAGCTCCACGACCCGGCGTACTGCCGTGGACGCGCTGGCCCAGCTCTTCGAAAAAGTAGCGCCCTCGCTGAATGCCCAACCCGGTGAATTGGAGGCTGTGGCTGGGACCATTCGGGTGAAGTCAGCGCCCTCCCGGAGCATGACCTGGAAGCAGGCATGTTCCAAGCTGGGGACCCAGCCCATCCAGGTTACCGGGAAGAACCTGGGACCAAAAGAAGATCTGATGAGCAGCGGAGTCGGCGGCGCAATGATGGCCGATGTCTCAGTGGACACCGAAACCGGCATCGTGAAGATGAACAAGATGGTCTGCGTGCAGGATTGCGGGCTGGTCATCAGCATGAAAACGGCGGAGAGCCAGTGCTACGGCGCCATGATCATGGGCATCGCCACCACGCTCTACGAAGAAAAAGTGATGGACCCGACCACCGGACGCATGTTGAATCCCAATATGGATTTCTACCGGCTGGCCGGGATCGGCGACGTTGGCGAGATGGCAGTCCACATGATGACCGGCAAGGGATATGACGAGCGCGGGCCCATCGGCTTGGGCGAACCGCCCACGGTATCGCCCGCGGCGGCCATCTCCAATGCCGTTGCCAACGCCATCGGCGTACGCGTGCCGTTCCTGCCCATCACGCCTGACCGCGTTCTGGCAGCGCTCAATCCTCAAGGAGGCAGCAATGCGACCGTTTGAGTTCACCAGTCCTAAAACCAAAGACCAGGCGCCCGCGCTTCTCGGCGCCAGCTGGGGAGAGACGGAAGTCCTGGCCGGCGGCACTGACCTGCTTTCTTTAATGAAAGATGAGGTCACCGCGCCCAAGCGTCTGGTCAACATAAAAGGTATTCAAGAGCTGCATGGCGTGAGCAATGTTGGCGGCGGCCTGCGCATTGGCGCGGTCATGACGCTGACTGAGCTCGCGGCCAATGCCGACCTGAAACGGCACTATCCCGAACTGGCCGTGGCGCTTGGGGACGCCGCCAGCCCGCAGATCCGGAACATGGCGACGCTGGGCGGCAATCTTTGCCAGCGCCCGCGTTGCTGGTACTTCCGCACCGGACACGGTCTGCTGGCCAAAGGGCCGGACGGCAAATCGTTGGTGCTGGCCGGCGACAATCGCTATCACGCCATTCTGGGTAACGAAGGCCCGGCATACTTTGTCAGCCCTTCGACCATCGCCCCGGTGCTGATTGCCTACCAGGCCAAGGTCCGTCTTCAGGGACCGCAGGGTGGGCGTGAACTGCCCCTGGAGAAGTTCTTCGTCACTCCGCAGGGCGATCAGGAGCGCGAGCACGATCTGAAACCCAACGAGATCGTGACTGACATCCTGCTTCCTCCTGCCCCCAATGTTCACGCAGGGCACTATGAGATCCGCCAGAAGGAGGCGTTTGACTGGCCTTACGCCACCGCCGCCGTGGCCCTGACCATGAATGGAAAGACCGTGCAGAATGCGCGGGTGGTCTTAGGACATGTGGCCCCGATTCCGTGGCTCTCCCAGGAAGCCGCGCAGGCGCTGGCAGGCAAGGCCATTACTCCCGAAACTGCGGACCGCGCCGGTCTGGCGGCTGTAGCCAAAGCCAGGAGCCTGGGACACAACACTCAGAAAATTCAGCTCGCACGGGTCGCGGTGAAGCGGGCCATTTTGAAAGCGGGAGGTGTAGCATGACGATGAAATCAGAGCGCTTTAACACAGATCGACCGGGACTCTGTACGGCCCTCCGCTGGAAGTCACAATATATATGGTCGGAGCCGGATCCCAGCGTACCGGCGTGCAATGATGGCCTGTTCTGGTGCGGCAACACGCAGACCTGCATCGGGCCGGATGGCAAGCTGGCCGAACCGGGCAACTGTTGCTCAGGCGAGCGCGGCTGCCATTGCGAAAACGAATAGCCAGAAAATCCTTACCGCGGATTGCGCGGATGCACGCGGATTTTGCATTGAGTAATTTTGGAAACGGCGATACTGAAAAATGGCCTAGAATATTAGGTAGATGTAAGGTTGAAAGTCAGGAGTCTGTCATGCGTAGAGCTTTGCTTTTGACAACAGTCGCTCTTTTTCTTGCCGCCTCCGCCTGGGCACAGCAGATCAAGGGCGAATACCTCGAAACCCGCAGCGCTGATGTCTACACCGGGCAGTGCTTTGCCAACGGCGAAATGAACACCGCCGGAGACGAAGCCATTGTTGCCTGGCACATACAGGAGGGCAGTTGGGATGGCGTCTCGCTGGCCGGCCTCACCGTAGTTGGCGCGATCAAGGCCCAGGCCACGCTAGGTGATCCTTACGCGAAGCCCTATCCTGCCAAGTCCGTTCTGCTTGTTGATGGCCAGGCCTCGCCGCAGCAGCGCCAGGCGCTGATCAACTTTGCCCAGGAGATGGGCGGCGAACTGCTGCGCCACGTGGTGAAGGTATCGGACGTGCCGATTGATATGCAGGTGCTGCATGATCACCATGCCCGCGCCTCGTTGCGCGCCGGGGAATTCGTGGCCGTCGAAACCAGGGCCCTTACCGATAAAGATCACCTTTGCGGCAACGAGGTGACATTTTATCCCCCGCTCACAGAGACCACCCACGCCATGCCGGCCGTCGCCATGACCGATCAGTATCAGGGCAAAGGCTTGGATGATTCGTGGACGTTTCACGATAAGCGTAGCGCGTTCGTGGGAACGTTCGCCCGCTGATTTTGGTTTTAGTGAATTAGAAAGGCCGCCTTATTGGCGGCCTTTCTAATCTCTATTGATCCTTATCAATCCTTTTTCGTGAGGGTGCCTCATCGCAGCAAAGCAGTGCAGACAAATCCAGAGGTCCTTCACTTCGCGCCTGTCATTTATTGTTACCTTCGGTTTTTTGGTGGCGCTTCGTTCAGGATGACAAGTCATAAACGTCGTTCCAGGATGACAACTTCATAAAATGTCATATGTTGAAACCTGATACGAATCCGTCTCAATGATGTCCCAATACCGGATGCGGAATGTAGACCGACTCCAGCGTAGAGATCTCCTCTTTTGTCAGCTTCACCTTCAGGGCTTCGACTGCGTCGTCGATGTGGTGAGGCTTGCTGGCGCCGATGATC
>DATMMY010000010.1:0-8517 GCA_035569515.1 Candidatus Solibacter sp.
GCCAGCACTTCAAAGATGCCTTCATGCAATTTCAGAATGGAAATATCGAAAGTGCCGCCGCCTAGATCATAGACGGCCACAATGCCGTCATGCTTCTTATCGAGACCATAAGCCAGTGACGCCGCCGTGGGTTCGTTCACCAGGCGCAAGACTTCCAGACCGGCCAGTCGTCCGGCGTCTTTGGTGGCCTGCCTCTGGGCATCGTTGAAATAGGCGGGCACGGTGATGACTGCCTTGCTGACAGGCGCGCCAAAAAACCGCTCGGCATTCTTCTTAAGCTGGCGCAGCACCATGGCGGAGATTTCCGGGGGAGTAAATTTCCGGTCACCCAATTTGATTCGCAGGACCTCGCCCGGTTTTACGTCTTCGGCAATGCGGAAAGGAAAGAGCTTGAGTTCTTCCTGGATATCGTCAATGCCGCGCCCCATCAGGCGCTTGACCGAATAGACAGCGCGCTCCGGATGCTCGATCAGGATGGTACGCGCAGCATTGCCCACAATGAACTGGTTGTTGCTGTCCAGGCCAACTACGGAGGGCACAAGGTTGGAGCCATCTTCGCCGGGAATTACGACCGGCGAATCTCCTTCCATGTATGCGACCAGGGAGTTGGTTGTCCCCAGGTCAATGCCGACAATACGTTCTTCTGCCATTTATTCCTTTTGAACCGGGGCTAAAGCCCCGGAAATCTTTTTCAAAGACTTTCGGCGCGGTTAAACAATTTGCTGAAAAAGTCCTTTTTCGTCTTCGCTTTGAAGGGGCACAGCCTGTCCTAGAGGTGAGCTTGCGAGCCGAAGGAGCTTTAGCCGTGCCGTATGTTGTTGAACATACATCCGGCTTTAGCCGCTGAGGTACCGTTCTTCTGTTCGCAAAAGGACTTTTTCCGCAAGCTGTAAAGCCGTGCCCCTTCAAATCAACGCCGTTTTACACCGGGGCCTTTAGCCCAGTGCTGTTCCATCATTAAGCCAACGCTTCGTTCACATCACGCACGAGGTTGCGGATGTACGACCTGCGGTTTAGCAGGTCTACCATCTGGTCGCGTACCTTGGTACGGGATTGTTGATCCTGCGGCTCGGTCGCGCCTGCGGGAATCAGAGCGTCCCATTCGTCCCAATAGCGCTGGAGTTCAGCCGTCAGGTCGCTTAATTTCTGCTCAAATTTTTTCCTGGCTTCCTGCAAATCTCGTGTGATGTTCGGATCGTCCTCGCCCATCTGCTTGTTCATGCGCATCTCTTCAAGCTGCATGTTCAGCTCAAAGACCTCTTCCAGCAGATCGGGCGGAACTACCTGCTTTTTCTCTGCTCCGTTCTGCCGCGCCGCATCGGTGGCGTTGCGGGACTGCTCTTCCAGCTTTACGCCCTCTAACTCCAGCAGATAGGTCGTGCGCGCGATCGGGTCTTTCAACGTGCGGTAAGCGTCATTGATTTGCGAAGTCTTTTCCGTGCTCCACTCCTGCTCGCGAGCGGTGGCTCGGGCAAACAGATCCGGGTGGAGTTTGCGGCTAAGCCGGTAGAACTCGCGCTCCATCGCTGCCGTGTCGATATGCAGCTTGCGCGGCAGACCGAGTGCGGAAAAATAATCTACTGCACGAGCGGGCTGGATCTTTCCGCAGGCCTCGCAGAAATGTTGCGTCGTCGCCTGGCCGCAGGACCAGCAAGCGGGGCCGGCAGCGGCTTGTATAAGATTGGTCGCCATAACGGTACAAAGTGACAAATGCGCGGGCGCGGGAGATGACCTTCCCGCGCCGTTGCAGACCACAAAGAGGAGATTTACGCCGAGAACGATGAGCCGCAGCCGCAAGACCTGGAGGCGTTTGGATTGACAAAGTTGAATCCCTGTTTTATCAGCGAGTTCTCGTAATCCAGGATCATGCCGCCTAGATAAATAAATGACTTTGGGTCAACGAAGAGACGAACGTCACCAAATTGAAATACACGATCACGCTCGCGGGGCTGCGTATCGAACCGAATGTTATAACTCAGCCCCGAACAGCCGCCTCCCTGGACGCCCAGACGCAATCCGCCCTGGTCAGGAGAAATTCCTTCCTTTTCCATGGCGACACGAACACGCTCCAAGGCCCGCTCGGTCACCTGCACGCTCTTAGCGGTAGGCGCCGAGTTATCGGCATTGAGAACGGGGCTGTCCAGATTGAGTGCCATTCTGATCTCCTGGGCTGACGCAGCCAAAACTTATGCTGTCGTCCGGGCCTCCGAAGCCACAGGCGTTTCCGTCTGGGCTTCAGGATGCTTCTTTTTCCAGTCATTGATGGCGGAGCGGATAGCGTCTTCCGCCAGCACCGAACAATGGATCTTCACCGGAGGCAAGGAGAGTTCCTTCACAATGTCAGTGTTGGAAATCTTCAGCGCCTCGGCAACGCTCTTGCCCTGGATCCACTCAGTGGCCAGTGAAGAAGAAGCAATGGCTGAACCGCAGCCAAAGGTCTTGAACTTAGCTTCCTCAATCACATGGGTTTCGGGATTGACCTTGATCTGGAGGCGCATGACGTCGCCACATTCGGGAGCGCCCACCAACCCAGTACCCACATCGTTACTGTTCTTGTCCAGAGTGCCGACGTTTCTGGGATTTGTGTAGTGGTCCAGGACTTTGTTGCTATATGCCATTTTGTTCTCCTCTAACTAGTTAAGAGCTTCGGCTCTTGATGTCCCCCATGGGGGGTTGAATTTCAAATTACTCAATTACCAAATTCCAAATTGCAAATTCCAAAGATCAGTGTCCTTCGGTCTGCCACTGGATCTTGCTCAAATCAATGCCTTCTTTGACCATCTCATACAGTGGCGAAAGTTCACGCAGCTTGCTCACTACGTCAATCAGGCGGTCCGCGACATAGTCCACTTCAGCTTCAGTATTGAAGCGGCCAATGCCGAAGCGGATCGAGCTGTGGGCCACATCGTCGCCCAACCCCAGGGACTTGAGCACATACGAAGGTTCGAGGGTGGCCGACGTACAGGCTGAACCGCTGGAGACAGCCACATCGTTGATGCCCATCAGCAGCGACTCGCCTTCCACATACAGGAAGCTGATGTTCAGGTTGCCCGGCAAGCGATGGTCCATGTTGCCGTTGATAAATGTCTGGTCCAGCGCCGTGGTCAGCTTGTTCTTCAGGCGGTCGCGCAGCCCCGCAAGCCGGACGCTCTCCTGCGGCATTTCCAGGCGGGCAATCTCGCAGGCCTTGCCGAATCCCACGATGCCCGGCACATTCAGCGTGCCGGAGCGCATGCCGCGCTCGTGTCCACCACCATCAATGATTGCGGAAATCTGTACCCGCGGGTTCTTGCGGCGAACGTAGAGAGCGCCGCACCCCTTGGGGCCGTACAGCTTATGCGCGGTCAAGGAGGCCAGATCGATGTTCATCTTGTTCACGTCCAGCGGCACCTTGCCCAACGCCTGCACAGCATCGGAATGGAACAGCACGCCGCGCTCACGGCAGAGCTTTCCGATTTCTTCCAGAGGCTGGAGAACGCCAATCTCATTGTTGGCCGCCATAATGCTGACCAGAATGGTCTTGTCAGTGAATGCAGCCTTAAGCTGGTCCAGGTCAACCAGTCCATCCGGCTTCACCGGGAGGTAGGTCACCTTGTAGCCGTATTTTTCCAGCCGCTTGCAGGTATCCAGCACGGCCTTGTGCTCGGTAACCGGGGTGATGATGTGGTTCCCCTTCTCCTTGTACATCTCGGCCACGCCCTTGATTGCCAGGTTATCGCTCTCCGTGGCTCCGGAGGTAAAGATAATCTCCTTGGCGGTTGCGCCGATGAGCTTGGCAATCTGCTCACGCGCAGTCTCCACTGCGGCCTCGGCTTCCCAACCAAACTGGTGGTTACGGCTGGCGGCGTTGCCAAACATATTTGTGAAATAAGGCGTCATCGCCTCAAGCACTCTGGGATCCAGAGGCGTGGTGGCGTGGTTATCCAAATAAATCGGCAGCTTGATGCCGGAGGGGGTGTGGCTGCTGTGGCCGCTCGTTCCGTTCGTTCCATTACCGCTCATTGCTCTATCTCCTAAGCTTGATTCCTGCTCAACGTGACCAGATCACGATGGTCAATCTTGGATACCGGCTCTTCCGTCTCCTGCGGATGCTCCCGCATTTCCGCAATGGAGAGGCGGCTCAAAACCTGCTGAATGCTCTCATTCACTTTACGCAGAGGCTCGCGCACGGTGCATTTCACGCTTTGATAACATCCGTGGGTTCCATCGCCGCACGACGTCATCAAAAGCGGCCCGTCAATGGCCTTAATGACTTCAAGGGCGCTGATCTTTTCCGCGGTTCGCGCCAGCGCATATCCGCCCTTGGTGCCGTGGTGCGAGACCAGCAAACCGTTTTTCACCAGCTTCTGAAGAATCTTGGCCAAAGCCGCCGGGGGAATACCGTAAGCATCGGCGATGTCCTTCGCGCTGCTCGAGCTCGGATCACCGCATTCAGCCAGATGCTTAACGGCAATCAGAGCGTAATCGGCTTTTTTGGTCAACTTCAGCATGGCCAGTCAATTACGACCTATTTGGTCGCATATCGATTCTAGACGCAGGGTCGTCATTTCGCAAGTCGATGCAGGGAATGGCATAAATTGGCAGTTAGACTTTAACTCATTCGCATTGAATGGGTTAGGATATAGGTCTAATCTGGTCGCATTTCGCCTTAGCACAAACAAAACCTCAACGCTGATGAACGCTGATTTTGGGCTGATTTCCGCAGATCGGTCCGAGGTCGGATGTAGCTAGTGCGCCACCTGAGCACGCGGCGATAGCATCGTTGCGCCCAACGGTGGGGAAGCTTTCCAGGAATTCCCCCAGCGATCTCCCGTGTTCCAGAGCGTCAAACAGATTCTGTAAGGGAATGCAGCCACTTACGTAACCCACACACTACTCTACATAAGGGATACGCTGGATTTGTTTCTTCACCACGCTTCTTTATTCTGCATTATAAGAATGCACCCCTCATTGATAGCAAGAGTGTTCCCGCGTTTCTTCGTAATTCTGGTCCTGCTTACCTCGGCATTTGCGGGCGATTCGGTGGATCGCGGTGATGCGCGCGCCAGGACCACGCCAAGTCTTGAGCCGACTTACAAAGTACAGGCGGGTGTGGATGGCGAGATTTATCCGGTGTTTGCCAATTACGCATCTCTGTTACGGCAAAATGATCGCAGCTTCGGTGTGATCACAGTGACCATTTCCAATCACAGCGATACTACCCTTCGGCAGCGGATCACGGCGGAGGTCAAAGGTTGGAGCGATCAGGAGATCCAGTTTGTGGAGCTGCCGGCGGGAAAAGAAAAAACTTATCTATTCGCCCCGACCTTCCTCCCGCGCCTTTACCAGAACCATGAAATCGCCGCTGCTACTGCCGCGGTCTCCATCACTGACATGGCTGGAAACCCCATCTACGAGACCACCGCTCCCGTGCACCTGCGTTCCTCGGAAGACATGTATTGGGGAAAAGATTTCAAATACGCGTCCTTTATCGCCTCCTGGGTCACGCCCCATGATGCGCGGGTGGAGGCAGTGCTGGCCCGTGCCAAGAATTATCTCCCCGATCACCGCCTGCCCGGATATGAAAAATGGAAGAGCAAAGATCAGCAGGAGCAGGAAACTTATAAGGAAGCCCAGGCCATCTTTACAGCCCTGAAACATATGGGCCTGTCATACGTGAAGAGTTCCACGACCTTTGGCGATCACAAAGAGGTAAGCGAGCGGATACGCATGCCACGCGAGAGCCTGGACCAAAGCAGCGCAAACTGCATTGATGCGGCGGTTACCTATGCATCTTTATTTGAGAACCTGGGCATGGATGCAACAGTGGTCATCGTTCCCGGTCATGCTTATACGGGAGTGCGAGTCGCCCAGGGCTCGCAGAAGTTCCTCTTTATTGATGTTGCCCTTACGGGCCGGGCTGCTTTTGAGGCGGCTGTGGCTTCTGCCGAGAAGGGTCTTGCAAAATATGATTCTTCATTTGTTAAACAAATACTAATTCAAGACGCGCGTGAAGTCGGTATCTATCCCCTGCCCTAGAATTTTCTGCAACCCTATTGTAAAAATCCTCATCCATTGGAACCGATACAAGAGCAATTTCCTGCACGGATGCGGAAACACTTGACAACCCACACAATGAGCTTAAAATACCCGCAATTCGTGACAGGCACCGGTAAGAAAGCCGCCTAAATCGAATATGAATCCAGTCCAAATTTCACCAATCGAGAAACAACCTTCCAAAACAACGGATATGCAGAAAATTTGTAGGCACCCGCGCGTACGGGTAGTGGCGCGTGAGGAAGACGCAGAATTTGTTGAATGCCAGGAATGCGGCGATGTTTTTGACTCCAGCGAGTTCAGAGACATGGCGATTGAAGAGAACATAGGAACCGACGAAGCTGAAGAAGCCTAAGTTCCCTGCTTTTGCACACGCCTCGGCGATATGACTTTGGCGGCGGGCCAGAGATTATTCCAGCTTGCGCGAACGGCATAGCTTTGCCGATCAAGAGCTTTGTGCAAATCCGCCCGGCAAAATTCATTCACCTCAAAGCCAACGACGCTTCAGCCGAGAACTCGGGTAGGGCAAAGTCGCCGGCCAGGTATTTTGGATAGGCTGCGGCGGCAATCATGGCGGCATTATCGGTCGAGAGTTTCCGCGATGGAAAAAAGACTGGAACTCCGGCCTTTGCTCCTTGAATTTCAAATGCCTTTCGCAATTCGCTGTTAGCGGCCACTCCGCCCGTGATGAACAACGTCCTCGCCTCGCGTTCGCTCGCGGCTGCAAGCGTCTTGGCTACCAGGTCTTCCACTACCGCTCTCTGAAAAGACGCAATCAGATCCAATACCTTTTGATCGCATAACGGCAGAACATCTTCAGCTCTAGGTCCGGCAATGCCTGCCAGGGCCTGCTGGCGTGCAGCGATGGAGCTGCGCATCCCTTCAACTTCCACGTAGCGCAGCACCGCGGTCTTGATTCCGCTGAAGGAAAAATCGTAAGGAGTCTGCCGGTCTTTGGGCACGCCGCGATTGTTGTGTTTGATCTGGACCGGGCCAAAATATACTGCACGCGCATTTCCATGACGCGCCAGGGCATCGATGATTGGCCCTCCGGGATAACCCAGTCCCAGCAGCTTGGCCACTTTGTCATAGGCTTCGCCGGCGGCGTCGTCACGTGTGCGTCCGATGTTTTCATAGACCCAGCCGCTTTCCCGCTGCTGCGCCAGGAACAGATGTGTGTGTCCGCCCGAGACTACCAAGGCCAGCAAGGGAAAATTGACCTCAAATTCGCTGCCATCCGCCGAGTTTCCGCTTACTGCAATGGCTTTTTGCCGCTCTTCCAGCAACACGGCATGAATGTGGCCTTCCAGGTGGTTGACGGTAATCAGCGGCTTCTCCAGCGCGAACGCCAGCGCCTTGGCATAGCTGATGCCCACCAGCAGGGCGCCTGCCAGTCCTGGCCCTTGCGTCACAGCAATGGCATCAATGGATTGGTAGCTCTGCCCGGCATCCTGTAATGCGCGGCGAACTACCGGAACGATGGCCCGCAGATGCTCCCTGGAAGCCAGTTCCGGCACTACGCCTCCGTACGGCTGATGAGTAGCAATCTGGGAGAAGACGACATTCGACAGCAGGCGCTCTCCTGAGCGGACCACGGCGGCTGCGGTCTCATCGCAAGAGGACTCGATTCCTAGAATGCATGCATCGGCCATACATCTATGTTAGTGCCAAAATTGCCATGATTGCCACAATTGCCACAATTTGAAAATCAAAACTGCCAGTCGCCCACCCAGCAGAATATGGAGAGGGTTAAACTTAGAATAACGTGAACCTCTCATCCGACAGAGCTCAGCAGGCCACGCAGATCGTTCAGGAGCTGCGCGCGGCAGGATACTCTGCTTTCCTGGCCGGGGGATGCGTCCGTGATCTGGTGCTTGGCCGGGAGCCGGCCGACTATGACGTGGCCACCTCGGCCACTCCACAGGATGTCATGCGCCTCTTCCCCCAAACATATGCGGTGGGAGCGCAGTTTGGCGTGGTCCTGGTTCCGGTCCGCCGAGACACCGCAGAGGGCGAAAAAGATAACTATGCCATTGAGGTCGCCACGTTTCGCAGCGATGGGCTTTATTCCGACGGGCGACACCCTGACCAGGTGCAGTTCAGCAAGGATGCGAAAACCGACGTCCAGCGGCGCGACTTCACCATCAACGGATTGCTCCTCGATCCAGCCTCCCAACAGGTATTTGACTATGTGGGCGGACGAGAGGACCTCGAGCACAGGATCATCCGCACCATTGGTGATCCGCGACAGCGCTTTGCGGAAGACAAGCTGCGCATGTTGCGGGCCGTTCGCTTTGCCGCACGCTTTGGATACGCCATTGAAGCCGCGACGCTTGCCGAGATCCAGACGCAGGCGGCGCAGATCCATCAGGTCAGCCGGGAGCGCATCCGCGACGAAATCCTGAAGATGCTCACTGAAGGCCGGGCGCGGAGGGCGTTTGAACTGCTGGATGAGACCGGACTGCTGGAGCAGGTGCTGCC
>DATMMY010000011.1:0-8947 GCA_035569515.1 Candidatus Solibacter sp.
CACTTAAGGAATTCGAAGATGCTCGCAGAACAATGAATCCCAGCCCCGGAGGGGCGCAATTATTGAGCCCAGCACGTAAGTGCTGGGGAGTGTTAGAGATAAATGACAAGTCCCGTAGGGACGGCATAAGGTTTCTCTTACAGCCTATTAATCGAGTAGGTTCGAGGAAAGTTTAAGTGAACAGTATTGTGGCTAAATCGGTTTCGCCTTTATAAATCGCCATCGCAAGTCCACCGCTCATGCCGGCAGTAACATGCCCTTTTCAAGATGTCTGGTTACATGCGCGTAGGCTGCGGCGTGGGGGTCGTGGGTTACCATCACGATCGTCTTGCCGAACTCTGCGTTCAGCCGTTTGAGGATTTCAAGGACTTCTGTGGCAGATTGGCTGTCGAGGTCGCCGGTAGGTTCATCGGCAAGAATCAGGGTTGGATCCGTCACAATGGCGCGTGCAATGGCGACACGCTGTTCCTGCCCGCCGGAGAGCTGTTTTGGAAGATGGTTGATGCGATCGCCGAGGCCAACCAACTGCAGGGCCGTCTTCACGTGCTTGGTGCGCTGTTCTTTGCTGAGGCTCGTAAGCAAGAGCGGGAGCTCTACATTCTCAAATGCTGTCAATACGGGAATAAGATTGAAGGTCTGAAAGACGTAGCCGATGTGACGGTTGCGCCACTGCGCGACCTTGGTATCGTTGAAGCGGAAGACGTTCTCACCCTGCACCAGCAGCTCGCCGGAGGTAGGACGATCAACCGCTGCAATCATATTCAGCAGTGTGGTCTTGCCCGAGCCTGAAGGGCCCATCAGCGCCAGAAACTCCTTCTCCGCGATATCAATGGAGACGTCATCAAGGGCCTTTACCTCAAAGCTGTCGCGCACAAATACCTTGCTCACGTGGTTGGCCCGCACAAGCTTGGTCATGGCAGGCGCGGTCTTCATGTCTGCGGTCTGAGTCATAATCCTGTTATCTCCGGTTCCTCGCCTTTGATTTTCAAAATTACCCAATTACCAAACTACCCAATTACCAAATTCCTCTCATTTCTTGATACGAATGCGGTCGCCGTCTTTCAAATCGGTGGGGGCATTTACGATGATGTCTTCACCACCGGTAAGGCCGTCCACCAGATAGCCATCATTACGCTGACTTTGGATCTTAATTTCCCGGGCCACCGCGCGGCCGTCAAACGCCACCAGCACAATTTTCTTGCCGCCGCTGTCATGCACTGCCGCTGCCGGCACCACTGCGCCAGAAGATACCTGGGCCTGGTTCTTGCCTTCCTCGGCGAGGAAGCGGACGTTGGCGTTCTCGTCGGGCCGAAGGAAGGCGTCGGGATCCAGGACTTTTACCTTCACCTGCACCGTGGCCTTCTGCCGGTTCGCCTGAGGGGAGATCTCATCGATTACTCCTTTATATTCCCGATCAGGATAGGCGTCGGTGGTCAGCACGGCGCGCTGCTTTGGTCCAAGGCGTGCGAAATCGTTCTGGCTAATATCAAGTTCGACCTGCAAATCCGTAAGGTCGGCCAGAGAAACTACCGAGCCACGGGGCCCGCCCGTGTCAGCGGCGCTGGCGAACTGGGCCGTCACCAACTCTCCTTTTTCGGCGGTGCGCTGCAGAATGGTGCCGTTTACCGGGGCGCGAATCTGCGTGGCATCAAGCTGCGACTGCGCAAACGCTAACTGTCCCTGGGCTTGGAGCAGGCTTCCGCGTGCGTTTTCAATCTCTTCTGCGCGCGGGCCAATTTGCGTCAGCGTATAGGACTTCTGCAGAGATTGCATATGCTGCGAAGCGGCATCGTACCGGGCTTGCGCGTCATCGAGTTGCTGCCTTGACATCACGCCTTGCTCTGTAAGCATCCTGGTCCGGTCAAGAGTGACTTTGGCATTGGCAAGGTTCGCGCGGGCTTCATCGAGATTGGCAGACGACTGTTGTATTTCTTCCGGACGCGATCCGTGCTGAAGTTGCTTCAGGCGGGCCTCCGCCGCAGCCACGGCTCCCCGCGCCTGCTGCACCTGTGCCTGGAACTCCTGATCTTCCAGGCGAACCAGTACCTGGTTCGCGCGGACTTTGTCGCCTTTTTCCACTCCGATCCAGGCGATGCGGCCCGTGACTTTGGAGTTCACGCTAATGGTGTGGTGGGCAACAATGTATCCGGCGGCCGCCAGCACGGTGTTGCCTCCAGTCGCGTTGGAGACCGCCGTTGGGCGCACGACCTGGACCTCCGGGGCGGAAGAGGAAAACATACGGACGCCAAGGGCAATGATGCCCATCAAGACGAGCGCGCCTATACCAATCAGAATGAATCGATGAGACCACTTGGGAGTGTCGTCCGGTTCTTTCAGGGAACGATCAATCCGCAGGTGTTTCAGGTCATCAAATTTTGTCTCGACTGACATGATTGAAATAAATTCCTAGTCTCTGAGCGCTGCCAGAATCTCTCTTTTTGCGGCGTGCCAGGCAGGAGCAATACCTCCGAGCAGTCCCATGGTCACCGCAAACACTATGGCTGTAATCATTACGGAAAGCGTAACGTGGACATTGAAGACCGTTTCGCTGAAAGTCACATTGCCGATGCCGGTGGTCATTCCGTTGAAGGGCAGCGTGAGCGCCAATCCCAGAGCTGCGCCCAGCAGCGATAGCAGTATTGACTCAAGCACGAACGATGTAATGATGCTGGGCCGCGAGAACCCCAGAATTCTCAGCGTGGCAATTTCGCGTCCGCGATTGGCCACCGCCGCATACATGGTGTTCATGGCCGCAAAGCATGAGCCGACGGCCATTACGATTGCGACCAGCGTGCCGACAAACCTGATGGGATCGCCTGATCGAGTCTGTGCCGCATAGTATTCGGGTTCGCTGAAGCCATCGAGTTTGAGCCGCTGATCGTCGTTCATGCGGTTCGACAACGCCTTGGCTGCCACAGGATCGGTAGCGTGAACGAGCACAGACGAGAATGCGGCAGTCCGGTCGAAGTCGCTGCTCATCAGATTCGCGTCCGCCCAGATTTCCGAGCTGGCGGACGTTTCACCGGCGTCAAAAACCCCAACGATCTTCCATTTTCCCTTGCCGAAGAACAGCTCCTTGCCCAGTTCGGAATTGGAAAATCTTTTCGTGATGGATCGGCTTACTACGATCTCACGCTGTCCGGGATTGAACCAGCGTCCTTCGGCTAAGTGGACGCTGGGCCGCAGCTCAAAACCAATCGATGACATGCCGCGAACGGTTACATTGGCTTCACCGGTGCCATTCCGGCGGGGAATGGTCATGACTACCACGAACTCTCCGGAAACCAGGGGGTCGCCGGCTTTGTTTTTGGCAATGCCCGGCAGAAATTTGATGGTTTGAAAGCTCTCGCGGTCCACGCCGCTCTGAAGTTCCGTCTGTGAGCCCTTGCGGATGACCAGGACGTTGAGAGGGTCGCCGCTCTGCACAAATGCGCGCTGCAGGCCACTGAGCAGCGACAGGATGAACACTGTCACAGCCACGGTCAGGGCGATCCCCAATGCGGTCATGATGGTCCCCGCCAGCCGCAGACGCAGGTTTCGAAGATTGTATGTGATAGGAATCGCCATGCTCGCCTCTTAGCCGATGTGCCGCAGACCCTCCACGATATTTTTTCGGGAGGCGTTATATGCGGGAAAAATCGCGCTGATGAACCCAACCAGCGCCGCAACTAACAAAGATACGGCAAAGGTCTCCGGAGTGACCTTGAAGCCGCCGAAGAAAGTCCCATTGGGAAGTTTGGATATGCCAATCAAAAGCAGCGTTGCGGCAAGGCTCCCCAGCAACCCGCCGATCAATGAGATGGTGATCGCTTCGCCCACATACAGTGACAGGATTCTGCCCTGGGTGAAACCCAGCGTCTTCAGCACAGCAACTTCGCGGGTGCGCTCCCGGATGGTCATGGCCATGGTGTTGCCGGATACAAGCAGAATGGTGAAGACCACCGCGCCGCAGATGCTCAAGATGAACAACTTCACATTCCCCAGGGACGCCACAAAATTGAGACCAAACGCCTTTTCGCTCTCGGTCTTGGTTGGTTCGGGCGAATTTTCAAACATCCGGTCGATGGCCTGCGAGACCTCTGTAATGTGAGCGGGAGAATCCACCAGGGTATATAACGTCCCGGTTTTTCCTTTGACTCTGGGGAGTGCCTGCTCAATGTATTCGGTATTAAACAGGACGCCATCGAACGGATCGACCGTCTCAAACATCGCCCTTATCGTGAGTTCCGGGTTGATCGGGTAAATCGTTCCCTTGATGATAATGTGATCGCCCAATTTCCATCCGTGTTTCAAAGCCAGGGGCTTGGCCACAGCCACCCCGGCGCGGTCCCGCTGGAAAGCCTCAAGCTGATCAGCAGGCACCTTGAAATCTTTTAACACTTGAAAAATCTCGTTAGGGTCAACGGTGAACTGGAAGAAGAAATTCTCCGGCTTTTCGTCCTTATAGATTCCACCAAACCAGTTCCACGGACTGACATGCACCACGCCAGGAATGGTCCTGACCTTTTCCCGGTAATACGAGGGCAGCTGGAACACCAGCGACACTTTATGCCGGGTAATCAAGCGCAACTGGGATTCAACCGAGCCCTTTTCCAGATAAAATCCCCGATAAATGCTCATAAGAAGAGTCAGCAACAGCAGCGAAAAGCTGATACTGAGCGCCGTCAAAAGACTTCTGCGACGGTTCCGGAACGCATTCTTGGTTGCAAATCGAGTCAGCGTCATGCCGCCTCCTGGGATGAAAACAAAAGATGAAAACAAAAGATGAAAACAAAAATGGTCGAACGAAGTAATAAGTACCTGGCAACTGGGTCGAACTGAAGCTGCCGAATCAGAGCCGCCCAGTACTCGCCCGGAGAGCTGCCCTGGATTCGGGAAAATTTTCTGTGCTTGTATTCTACACGGGTTACGTGTGAATTCTCAGTTACGACTTCATTCATCTTCCTCCGTTAGTAAGTCGCATGGCGACCGGCCAAATCGACAGTTTGTTGAAAAACTTTTTACAATCAAGGCGTTTTGCCTGGGTGTGAGTTATGCGGTTGGTTTAAACCGTTTTAAGGGGTGATGTATCCCAAGAAACTTCGGCTGCCTCTGCCGCCGGGGCTTAAAGCCCTTTGTTTTGCGCCTTAACACGGCCCTAAAGGGCCGTTCTTCCACCTTGTAAAAAGACACAGCATTGCCTAAAACGAGCTGATCACTGGACATCGTTACCAGATTATTGCCGGGACAATACCGCTATGCGGCATGGCAGCGTGTGCGCGGTCTTTGCTCACACGCTGGAGAAACTTCCGGCGCTTTGGGTTCTCAAAGCTCTGGCCAATCCTCTCTATGGCTGAACTTCAAGAGATCCCAAAGCGCGTTGTTATTTTTTCGTTGAGTTTCGGTACGGCGTGGCCAGCCTGACAAACTGGTAGGCAACGTCGGCGGCCCCTAACGGTCCGGAGAACGGCCCCTCGCCTTTACCGGCCAACAGCACGAATGTCGTGTTCTGATGCCGAAGCTCAAACGGGTAGTCCCATGCAAAGGTGTAGGTAACCTCAAGCACTACGTCTGCCACCCGGGGATCGTCCACGATAGTGATATTGAGTTTCTCGAAGTCGTCATTCCGGTGCAGTGCCGCTTTCATCTGGCTGCTGTCGAAGAACTCAATGTCCTTCGTATGGACGTACATCGTCTTGAAATTGCGCAGGATGTAGTCCTTGTCTTTGGAGTTTTTCAGGAGCTCCGATTGGTCGGGCGCATCAGGGGTGGCCCGCTGTGCGAAGCCGGCCACGGACGAAACCGCGAGAAGAAGTAAGAGAGTGAGTTTGATATGAAGATGCATGGTACGTTTCCTCCTGAGGCCAGCATCTCCAATGCTCGAACCAGAGGCAATAGACGGCGGGTAAAACGAGCATCATCAGGGTGTAATCTGGAGGTAAATTCACAAGTAGTTTGTTTTGAGGCTCTTATAAGAAATCAAGAGACGCCGGGTTGATCTACTACGGTGCTGACGTTGTATCCTTCTTATGGGCTCTTTATGCGGAACATCTCTGATTTCTTCAAATCCATCCAGGCGCCGGAGCACCGCTTGGCGTGGTTGGTTGCAATTGCTGCGGATTTCCTCCAGTTAGTCGCATGGCCGTTCTTTGCGGAAGGCGGCTGGTCGCCGGCGGATGCGGTCCTTGATGTAGCAGTAGCGGCGATTCTTTCCCGGCTTCTTGGATGGCATTGGGCCTTTCTGCCTACACTGGCTGTAGAACTGGTCCCTGGTCTTGATTTGTTTCCAACATGGACAGCCGCCGTCTTCTTTGTGACCCGCCAGCGGGTGCGCTCCGTCGAGCCGGAAATCATCCCTCCGGATTCTGTTTCAAAAGGCGATCCCCTGCGAAGAGCAGGGCGTTAAGTCCCGATACCATCCACTCAAGGATGTGAGAGTGTCTGGGTCTCAAGTATCGGGCTTCAGTCGAATCCAACCCAAAAAGCACAATTTACCCCGTAATGTTGCGCTGGTAGATCAGCTCTGGCTACTCTGTAAAAGACGCGATGAAAAGCGCCTGGGCCGAGTACCGTCCGCCAGCGTACAGCCCTTGCTGGCACGGCATCTGGCACCGGGGTCGTTGAATCCGTGCCGCAAATCGCCAATGTTTATGCGGCTTGTCACGATGTCACGGATAAATTGAGCCGTTTTGCAGGCGTGAGCGGAGATGAGCAGCTTTCTCGGAAGATACAGGGGCAAGCACGCGAATCTCATCCGAAGCAAGGCTTAAAAGGACACCAATGCAGAGATAGCAACGCTGAAGGCACCTCCCCCTTGTTTGGATACTCCAAGGCTACCCCAGGGCTACTCGATACAGCCAGGAATTTGGAACCTCCAAGACGAAAATGAGAAGTTCCCAAGCTCGAAGATCTTCTCAAGTTATGGCAATCTTGGCAGTTACGGCAATTTTGGCAATCTACGACTCGGGAGCAGGTTCGAAGTGAATCAGCAGATTGTGGTGCGTCCAGCAGAAGTCTCGGAAGCAGAGGTTATCGCTCATCTCATCAATCGCGCGTTTGTGGTCGAAAAGTTCTTTCTCGCCGGAGACCGCACCAGTCCGGAGAAGGTGCGCGAGTTATTCCACAAAGGGCATTTTCTGGTTGCAGAAGACAGCGCCGGGCTGGCCGGATGTGTCTATGTCGAAAAACGCGGAAAGCGCGCCTATCTCGGACTGCTCTCTGTTGATCCAAACCGCCAAAGATCGGGCCTCGGCTCACTCCTCAATTCTGCGGCGGAAGAATACGCTTGCTCCGTGGGATGCGATGTCATGGATTTGCGGATCGTAAATGTGAGAAAAGAGCTGCCCACATTCTACGGTCGCCTCGGCTACGTCGAGATCGGAAGGGAGCCGTTCCCGCCAGACGACAACCCCAAGCTGCCGTGCCATTTTATTGTGATGTCGAAGCCGCTGGGGTGAGGGCGGCAATTAGCAAATGGCAATTAGCAATTGGCCAAACAGGGTCGTCGTTGAGCATTTGCACAGGTGCTGTATCCGAGATCCTTGGTGGAAGAGCGGGTCTTTAGGCCGCGTTCATGCAAGAAATAATGGGCTTTTAGCCCTGTGGCATCGCAGTTTATTGAGAGCGAGGAATGCACCACCGTTAAGCGGGTGCTGGCCATGCACCTGCAATTCGATCGAGGTGTTGGCTTTTTCCCTGATGGGTAATGGAGCCACGGCATTGCCGGTCACGCCTTTGGCTAATTGCTAATTGCCAATTGCTATTTGCTAATTGCTGAATTTCACATTTTCCAGAAAATTTCTCCACGCCCCTTGCGCGATTCGTCCCGGCTTGGTATAACAGTAATCGAAGTGATTGATGTGCCCTAAGGTAGTCGGGCGGTGCGAGTGCCCGGCAAGCAGCTGCAAACCAGCCAAGCAGCGTGGATCAAGTCAAGCGATTGAATCAAGTCGGTTGTGCGATCATCCAATAGGAAAGCCATCTTAATCGCCCCAAGGCAGGATCTGCGGGGCACATTCGGGAACTGAGTTTCCTGAAGGGTTTTTAAGAAAACCTCAAATGATCTTTTATTAATCGAACTGGGCTCCAAGGATTTCTTGTCTCGTTTTTTCTGCGAGATGCGAACTCCAGGGAGCACGCGAAGCTTGCGTGCCTGTCGGGCGTTGAAAAACGACGTTGGAAAAACCAACCTCGGGGAATCAACAATGGCAATGGAGCAATCGTCAAAGTAATTGAAATTAACTGGCGAATAACATTGACAAGCGGCAGCAACTCGCGGTAAGTTTGAAAGGTTCGTCTCTAGAGTCGGAAACGGCCAGTAAGAGACAACAAGTTTCGAGGAGCTCTAGGCGAAAGCCTGGGGTACCTGAAACGCCCCGCTCAGGCGGTAAGGCGAATCGGGTCTTTGACAAAAAGGTTGAACGTGCCAGTCGTGAGATGAAACGCGGGTTTAAATCCGAGTGAATCTCACAAAATAGGTAAGTGCCATCCAGTGAATTCCGTCCCGGCTTGCCGGGGTATTAGCTGGCATGGCGGTTCCCCCGACTACCCGTGGGGGAACAAATCAGGTTTCAAACGAGAGTTTGATCCTGGCTCAGAATCAACGCTGGCGGCGTGCCTAACACATGCAAGTCGAACGAGAAAGTGGAGCAATCCATGAGTACAGTGGCGACCGGGTGAGTAACACGTGACTAACCTACCTTCGAGTGGGGGATAACCTCGGGAAACCGAGGCTAATACCGCATAATATCGAAAGATCAAAGGAGCAATCCGCTTTTGGAGGGGGTCGCGGCTGATTAGCTAGTTGGTAGGGTAATGGCCTACCAAGGCGAAGATCGGTATCCGGCCTGAGAGGGCGCACGGACACACTGGAACTGAAACACGGTCCAGACTCCTACGGGAGGCAGCAGTGGGGAATTTTGCGCAATGGGGGAAACCCTGACGCAGCAACGCCGCGTGGAGGATGAAG
>DATMMY010000012.1:0-7942 GCA_035569515.1 Candidatus Solibacter sp.
CCGGCCTTCACCAGGGTCTGGGCTGCCATGAAATATCCATTGGTGTAGTCAGGATGCAACTCCAGCAGCTTGTTGAACTGCTCCAGTGCGGTTTCAATCTGGCCCAGGTTGGAATACTCCATGGCCAGGCCGTAGCGGGCAAAAGCGTCGTTTGGACTCTGTTGAAGGAACTGAGTCAGCATTTCCAACCGGTTCATCTCAGGCATGAAAAAAATCTAACACATTCAGGCTAATCGGCACTAAGATCTGCTTGTCGTGGCTTGCCCTTATTTCTTTCCTACCGAGAAAAGCGTTGACATTTTTTGGGCGTTCCCGCAGCGATTGCCGCTGGGGGCGGGGTTTTGCGGTTCGTGCATGGCCCAGGGCAAACACAGCACTCCGACAGAAATCGAATTGCAAGAATTCTGTAACCTGGGCTATGCACGGCAATGCGAGAAGCTACCCTCGGACCGTCACGCGGATTCTGTCCGTTTTTCGGTGGCCAATGACGCCAAGAACCGCATCCGGCTGCATTACTCCTGTGAGCAGAACCATGCTCCGGTCGAACACGGAGTTCTTGAGCACGACTGCGAAACCCGCTCCTGGCCGGTTGCGCACCACGATGCCTGCATCCAGCGGCAGGCGGAGGTCTATGTGGAGACGTATCTGGAACGGCGAAGAATCGGGTGATCGGGTGATCGGTTCATCGGGTGATCGGAAAATCGGCTGCTTGCTTCTCGCTTCTGGCTGATGGCCAAAAACTACCGCCAGTCACCGATTTACGAACGCGATTTTTTTATTTTCGGCTAGCAGCCAGGAGCCAGCAGCTAGAAGCAGTTCTTCCGATCACCCGATCACCCGATCACCCGATTCTTCCGGGGCGTATAATCAAGAGTTATCTTCTACCAGAAAGGTTCATCATTGGCCCACGGACATTCGCATGGAGCGCCGCAAGCCCAGCAGCCGCAGCCGTTGCCGGGAGTCGAAAATATTGTTGCCATCGGATCAGGAAAAGGTGGAGTCGGCAAGACCACCGTTGCAGTGAACCTGGCGGTTTCCCTGGCCAAAATGGGATATAAGACCGGTCTGCTGGATGCGGATATCTACGGTCCCAACGTGCCCTTGATGATGAACGCCAACGCGCAGCCGCGCATGTTGAGTGACAATCGCATTGAGCCGTTACAGAGTTTCGGCGTGAAACTTATTTCCGTGGGATTCCTCAATCCGGGCGACAAGGCTTTGGTTTGGCGTGGCCCCATGCTGCACTCCATCATCCGGCAGTTCCTCCAGCAAGTGGAGTGGGGAGAACTCGATTATCTGGTGGTTGATCTGCCTCCCGGAACCGGCGACGTTGTAATCTCGCTGTTCCAGACCGTCCCCTTGACGGGTGCGGTCGTGGTCTCCACGCCCTCTGATGTTTCTTTGCAGGACGCACGCAAGGCCATTGAGATGTTCCGTACAGGCCGTGTCGATCTGTTGGGCATCGTGGAGAACATGAGTCACTTTGCCTGCCCGCACTGTCATCAGGAAATTGACATCTTCTCCAAGGGTGGAGTGGCCCGTACGGCGGAACAATTTGGAGTGCCGTTCCTGGGTTCAATCGAGCTTGATCCCGATATCCGCAAAGGAGGCGACGGTGGTTACCCCGTTGTCCTTGCCGGTGAGACTTCTCCACACGCCAAAGGATTATATGAGTTTGCCAAGAAGGTGATCTTCCGCGTCCAGGAGATGAAGAGCAGCTCCTCAGGAACTGTGATTCAAGTGCAGTAAGAAGCAATTGGCAATTAGCAAATAGCAATTAGCAATTAGTCATTAGCTCTTAACCCCTTACCTCTTAGCCCTCAACCTGCGTCATTGATTAACCTCTTGGGCCACCAAAGGCTGCGAGAGTTCCTGGCGCAAGGTCAGCCCTGGTTGATATTGGGTAACGACTATGCCGGAGACTAAGGAACTACTTCGGCTAATTGCCATTTGCTAATTGCTCCCCTGCTAATTGCTCCCTTGACAGTAACTCACTAATATTCCTACAATCTACGCGTTACCAGTAATAGAATCTTGCATCTAAGTTTTTGCATCTAAAGAACTTAGATGTGTGTTGCTTATGCCGAACCCCGGACAAATCGGGCCCCGCGGACGGGAGATACTCACGGCCATTATCGAGACCTACATCTCCACAGGTGAGCCAGTAGGATCTCGTACTTTATCCCGGCATCATAAGGATGGCCTGAGTCCCGCCACAATCCGGAACGTTATGGCTGATCTGGCAGATGCCGGTTATCTGGAGCAGCCGCACACCTCAGCCGGTCGTGTGCCCACGGCGGAGGCCTATCGTTACTACGTCGATCATATTTCCGGTAACACGCTGCTCTCGCCTGCAGATCACGATTTGATATCCGGATCTCTGCAAGGAGTGGTGGATATTCAGGAGTTTCTGGAGCGCACCTCGCATGTTCTGTCTCTGGTTTCCAGCGGGGTAGGAGTGGCGGTGGGCAGTAGCGGCCCTAAGAACGCTCTGGAGCATATTTATTTTTCGCGCCAGGGGGCCAACCGGGTCCTGGCGGTAGTGGTGACCAAGTCAGGCGTGGTGCATGACCGCATGATGCGGCTGGAGAACGATCTCACCCAGATCGATCTGGACACTGCTGCTCGCTACATCAATGACAACTTCGGCGGCTGGACCATTGAGAGCCTGCGGGCAGAGCTGTCGCGAAGGATTGAACAGGAGCGTAGCGAATATGACCGCCTGATGCGCAGCCTGGAGCAGCTCTATAAAGGCGGAGCTTTGTCGGGAGATGAAGCGGCCAAGAGTATTTTTGTGGAAGGCGTCGCCAACCTGGTGGGAAATGAGGAAGACCGCGAGCGCCTGCGCGATCTGCTAAAGACCCTGGAAGAAAAACAACGGGTGGCGGAGCTGCTTTCCGCGTACCTTGATACCAAGCAGGAATCGGTGCGCGTGGTCATCGGACTGGGAGATGCTGTGCCGGAGATGCGCAACTTTGTGCTCATCGGCGCGCCCGCGCGGGTGGGAGATGAAGTGCGCGGCTCTCTGGCCGTCATTGGCCCTACAAGGATGGATTACCAGCACACCATCACGGCGGTTTCCTATATCGCGCAACTTTTCGATAAGCTGTTAAATGAGATCGAGTGAAAATTCCAATCAAAAGACCAGGTTCAAAGACAGACATGAGCACGTTCAACGGACAAGCTGACGTTAGCGCAGAACCACAATCCAAAGCCGAACAGCCCAAAGTCGCAGGGCCGGAACTGCCTCCGGCCGACCCCTCCGACGATTTTACCGAAACGGCCGGCCCATCCCAGGAAACGGCGACCGACAGGCCTCCGGTTCAGGGTGTTTCGGACACGTCCGCCCGCCAAGCAGAGGAGTTGCAGAAGCTGCGGGCCGAACGGGACAGTCTTTTCGACCGTCTGGCCCGGCTCCAGGCGGAGTTTGATAACTATCGCAAACGCGCCGCCCGGGAAAACCTGGAATTCCGGGACTTTGCCTTGGCGGACACCGCTAAATCCCTGCTTCCGGTGATTGACAACTTTGCTCTGGCGTTGAAGAATGCCGGGGCCAATCCGGAAGAGTTTCGGAAAGGCGTGGAGCTGATCCACAAACAGCTCCAGGATGTCTTGCAAAAGATGAATGTGCAGCGCATTGCCACGCAGGGGCAGCCCTTTGACCCGCGCCTGCACGAAGCCATTGAGATGGTCGAGAGCAGTGATGCGCCAGACAACCACGTGCTTGACGAGCTGCAGGCTGGTTATCGAATCAAGGAGCGGCTCCTGCGTCCGGCCATGGTGCGGGTCGCGAAAAATACCAACAAATAGATTTTGAGGTCGATTTGGCTACTCACGCAAAACGCGATTATTACGAGGTCCTCTCCGTAGAACGGACTGCGGCAGACCAGGACATCAAGAGCGCCTACCGCAAGCTGGCGATGCAGTTTCATCCGGACCGCAATCCCGGGAACCCGGAAGCGGAAGAGAAATTCAAAGAGGCCAGCGAAGCTTACAGCGTGCTGATGGACTCGGAAAAGCGCGCCCGGTATGACCGCTTCGGCCACGCCGGTGTCAACGGTGGAGGCGGATTTGATCCCTCCAACATGGCCGATTTCGGTGACATCTTTGGCGATATCTTTAGCGATTTCTTCGGCGTCAACGTGGGTGGCCGGGGAGGCCATCGCGGGAACGTCCAGCGTGGCGGCGATGAGCAAGTTGATTTGCACCTGACTTTTGAAGAGGCGGCCTTCGGCAAAAAGACCCAGGTGAAAGTTCGCCGTTATGAAGTCTGTGAGCAATGCAAAGGGTCAGGCGCCGCTCCGGGCAAAGGTCCGGTCACGTGTGCTACCTGCGGTGGGCGGGGCCAGGTCCGATATCAGCAAGGGTTCTTCAGCATTGCGCGCACCTGCCCCACATGCCATGGCGCCGGGCGCGCCATTACCGACCCATGCACCAAGTGCAAAGGGGAGACCCGCGTGATGCGCGAACGAATGGTGGATGTCAGTGTGCCTGCGGGCGTAGAGGACGCTACGAAGATCCGCTACCAGGAGTATGGCGATGCGGGAATTGGCGGCGGTCCCCCAGGCAATCTTTATGTAGTCTTGCACGTAAAGCCGCATCCGTTTTTCGAGCGCGAGGGCAAAGAGCTCTTTTGTTCCGTTCCAATTTCGTACACCCAGGCTGCCCTGGGCACGGAGATCACCATCCCCACGCTGGAGGGCGAACACAAACTCAAGATTCCCGAAGGGACACAGACAGGAACGGTGCTCCGTGTGCGCGGCAAGGGTGTGCCTTCACTCAAAGGCGGGGGTAAGGGCGACCTGCATGTACAGTTGCGCGTGGAGACTCCGCGCAAGCTTACCAAACGCCAGCGTGAACTCCTGGAGGAATTGGGGACCACCTTTGCCGTGGAAAACAAACCCGAACCGCACGGGCTGTTCGAGAAGGTGAAAGATATCTTTGGGTAGAGTCTACCTGTGGTTTGTGATCGTCACGGCGGCCCTTGCCGCCCTGCCACGGTTACTCCTGGCAAACCGCCTCGCGGAATTGCAGCAGGGTAAGCTCATGAAGAAGGTATCCTTCATCCGCTCCAAGAAAATGAGTTTGTTCTTCCTGGCGAGCACTGTTCTCTTCGGCCTGGGGTATTTCCTCTTTTGGCGTGGTCACGAGCCCTGGATGCAAGTAGCGATCATCTTCTCCGTGTTGAGCACCGCTGAATTGTTTTTCCAGGCACAATTTCATTCCCGCGAGGCCCTTACGTTCCAGAATCGGCTGCTTGGCATTCTTTACCTTGGTTTGTCACTTGGCGCTTTTGTACTGCTCAGGCGGCTATGACCCGCCGCCGTTGGATTGCCGATCGCGTGGAGGGTGACCGGGCCTATCTCCTGGGGACGAACGCCGCCCACCTCGCCCGTGTTCTGCGGGCCAGGGCCGGCCAGCAGTTTGATATCGCGACTCAGGATGCCGTGCGCTCGGGAACAATCGTCTCCATCACTGCCGAAGCGGTGGAGTTCGCGTTGGGAGCTTTGGTGGAGAGCGTGGCCTTGCCGGAAATCAATGTAATCCTTTCGATCTTTAAGTTTGACCGCCTTGAATGGGCCATTGAAAAGCTGACGGAACTGGGTGTGGCTCAAATTGTCCCCGCAATTGCCCGCCGTACAGAGCCGCATCTGGCCAAAGCAGCGGAGAAGCGCGTGGAGCGCTGGCGCAAGATTGCTCATGAAGCCGCACAGCAGGCGCGGCGACTTACTGCGCCAGAGATACTGGAGCCATCACATTTGAAGAAAGCGATTCTTGAGGCCAGAGGCCGATGTGTTGTTCTCTCCGAGATGGAAGAAACCGCCACTTTAAAATCCGTTCTGGAGTCAGCCCGAGCGCCTGTCACCATGGCGTTCGGGCCGGAAGGCGGATGGGCCGCCGAAGAGTTGCAGATCTTTCAAGAGAGAAGCTGGAGTTCAGCGTCACTGGGTTCCACGATTCTGCGGGCTGAGACTGCGGCAATAGTGGCAGTGGCGATAGCGATGGCGGAATTGAGCGGCTAGTAAATCAGCAGTCAGCAGTCAGCATTCAGCATTCAGCCCTGATACAGCCCCGAGGTCCCGACTTATTTCGTGGATTCCCTCTGCCTCTTCCTCCGCGACCTCTGCGTTGAGGTTTTGATTTTGCCTTTCTCTGTGTTCCTTTGTGTCCTCTGTGGTTAGCATTTGGTTTTGATTGTGGCGTGGTAGATTGTTAGCCTCTAAGTCAAAATTCCGATTGCCCCTTTCGCTTTATTTTCGCATAATGCATCTCAGTACTTTTTGGTGCTTGTGGCAGGCGAATTCATCCCCAATCCGAAGCAGAAGCTGGCCATTGAGCACGTTCACGGCCCCATGCTGGTGCTGGCCGGCGCTGGAACCGGAAAAACCACCGTGTTGGTGGAGCGCATTGCCTGGCTGGTCAAGAACGAATATGCCCGGCCTGACGAGATACTGGCGATCACGTTTACCGAGAACGCCGCCCGCGAAATGAAGCAGCGCGTGGAAAAGCGGCTGGGACGGCGCGCCGCTATTTCTGCCGGCACATTCCATGCGTACTGCCATGCCATCCTGAAGCGCAGCGGGAAAGGCTTTCACATCCTTACGCCGGAAGATTTTCATGTTTTGCTGCGGCAAAGGATTCAGAGGCTCGATCTGGAGCGATTCATCAAGCCTGCGGATCTGGGCGAGTTCCTGAATGACTTGCGGAGTTTTTTTGACCGCTGCCATGAAGAGCTGATTGGGCCTGAACAGTTCCAGGCGTATGTAGATACTCTCCATACCGCGATGGAGCTGCCACGCAACTGCAAATCCAAAGATGTGGAGGCGCTGGGAGCCGAGGAGATTCTGGATCGCTGGCGGGAAATAGCGCGGGTGTATTCCAACGCTATGCGCCTGCTGGCTGAGGAAAACCTGGGTACATTCGGCATGCAGATCAGCGGGGCGGTACGTCTTCTTCAGACCGACCGGGAACTCCTGGAAAAGGAGCGCAGCCGCGCACGGTTCATCCTGATTGACGAATTTCAGGACTGCAATTCCAGCAACATCATCCTGGCCGAATTGCTTGGCGGAAACGAAAAAAACATTTTCGCCGTAGGCGATCCGGACCAGGCGATTTACCGGTTCCGAGGGGCCTCCAGCGCCGCCTTTGAGGATTTCCAGAGAAGGTTCCCGGAAACCAAAGGGGTCGCGCTCGATGAGAACCAGCGTTCACGGAGCAACATTCTCAAGGTGGCCTATGCCGCCATTCGTCCTAACCCTGAGGTCTCGTCACAAGGTCTCAGCGCAAACTTCCAGCGGACGCTTCTCCAGTCAGGCCGGGACCGTCGCGATGCCGAAGCCGGACGGTTGGTTTTTGACGAACCGGTTGAGGCGGTGTCCGATAGCTCAGACCGCCAGGAGGCATCGGACATTGCCGAAGAGATACTCGCTCTTCGACAACAGAAACAGGGCCGCGAGCGAACGACCATGGCCGTGCTTTATCGGGCCCATTGGAATCGAGAGAGGGTGATGGAAGAGCTGGCCGCCCGTGAAATCCCTTTTATGGTCAAAGGGATGGACATTCTGGATGCCCCCGTTATTCGTGATCTGCTGGCGATTGCCCGGGCGGTTGCCGAAGATACTGATGCGGAAAGCCTGTTCCGAGTATGCGCTCTCCCCAGATTTGGCATAGTGGCGGAGCATTTGCGCGCAAAACTCGCTGCAGCCAATAACAAAAGTCCATTCAAGAGTATTCTCCAGACGCTGGAGGCCGGTGGACGTGTGTTCGCGGCCCTGGAGAAAGCCCGTAGCTTTGTGTACGGACAGAAACTCGGCACCTCCCAGGCGTTCTCATACCTCATCAAGGAGTTTGGCCTTCCGGAAGAAGATCTGGCCTTAAGAGCAATATTGCGCTTTGTGGGTGAATGGGAAGAAAAGCCGTTCATTCGGGAAAACTCCCTGGC
>DATMMY010000013.1:0-2874 GCA_035569515.1 Candidatus Solibacter sp.
ATGGCCTGCTCCAGAGTCAGCACTTTGAACGGCACCAGGCGGATGGCCTCATCTGCCGTTGAGGCCCGCATGTTGGTGAGCTTCTTTTCCCGGACGGCGTTGACGTCCAGATCGGTTTCTCGTGCATTTTCGCCGACGATCATTCCTTCATAAAGCTCAACGCCCGGACCAACAAATAAGACTCCGCGCTCCTGCAGGCTCCACAACGAATAAGCCGTGGAAAGGCCTGCGCGGTCGGCCACGAGCGCCCCGGTCATACGATGCGGTATCTGGCCCAGCCATTCGGTATAACCATCAAACAAGGAATTCATGATGACCGTGCCGCGCGTATCAGTCAGCAGTTCGGAGCGCAAGCCGATCATCCCCCGGCTGGGAATGGTGAATTCCATGCGCACCCGGCCTGAACCGTGGTTGTGCATCTTCATCATCTGCCCTTTGCGCGATCCCAGCTTTTCAATCACTACGCCGATAAAGCTCTCCGGAATGTCCACAATGAGCTTTTCCACCGGCTCCATCAATTTACCGTTGACCCGCTTGGTCACGATTTCCGGTTTGCCCACCATCAGCTCGAATCCTTCGCGCCGCATGGTCTCAATCAGAATGGAGAGCTGGAGTTCGCCCCGGCCCAGCACCTTGAAAGAATCCGTGGTTCCTGTATCTTCCACCCGCAGGGAGACGTTCGTCAGCAGCTCTTTTTCCAGTCGCTCCCTCAGATTGCGAGAGGTGACATATGCGCCTTCCCTTCCCGCAAATGGCGAGGTGTTGACCGTGAATTGAATGGCGATGGTGGGTTCGTCGATGATGATCGCCGGCAGCGGATCGGGGTTCTCCACATTGGTAATGGTTTCGCCGATCGCGATGCCTTCCACTCCGGCTATGGCGACAATGTCGCCCATCTCAACTTTGTCGATGTCCACACGCTTGAGCCCACTGAACGTAAACAGCTTGGTGATCTTGATTTTCTGCAGGGAGCCATCGAGCTTGGCAATGGCTACATCCTCGCCGGTACGCAGGTGGCCGTTGAAAACGCGGGCGATGGCCAGCCGGCCCAGGTAATCGCTGTAATCCAGGTTCGCGACCAATACCTGCAACGCGTGTTCAATACTTCCGGCAGGCGGAGGGATGGTGGCCAGAATCGCGTCAAACAGCTGCCGCAGATCTTCACCGGGCACATCCATCGAGTTGGAGGCGGTACCGGCCTTGGCGTTGGTGTACAGCACCGGGAAGTCGAGCTGACCTTCATTGGCATCAAGGTCAATGAAGAGGTCGTAGATTTCGTTGAGCACCTCCTGGGCACGGGCATCCGGGCGGTCGATCTTGTTGATCACCACCACCGGCGGCAGTCCGGCCTCCAGGGCCTTGCTCAGAACATAGCGGGTCTGCGGAAGCGGGCCTTCGCTGGCGTCGACCAGCAGCATGACTCCGTCCACCATTTTGAGGGCGCGCTCGACTTCGCCGCCAAAGTCACTGTGGCCGGGCGTATCGACGATATTGATCTTGACCTCGTGATACCAGATGGCCGTGTTCTTGGCCAAAATAGTGATGCCGCGCTCCCGCTCCAGTTCGTTGGAGTCCATAACGCGTTCCATGACGGTTTCATTGGCGCGAAAAGCGCCGCTCTGCCGCAGCATGGCGTCTACGAGCGTGGTTTTCCCGTGGTCAACGTGGGCAATAATAGCGATGTTGCGAATAACAGAATTCAAAAAGGTCTCTTCTAATTACCGAACTAAAGCATGTGTGCAATTGGCCTGCATCAGATTTTTGCCAAGCGCAAAACAGCTCCATCTCTATTCTATCGGCAAAACATTCCGCACGGCGATCTAACTGCTGCATTTAACCCAATACTCACATCAACGCCCACAACGCTCCGGTGTCGCAATCAGGAAAAAAGTCCGCGCTTGCGATACAAAGAGTGCCGCAGGCACGTCAGAAAATAGGACCACACGGCAGAGCACGGAGACGTACTCGCGGATCCAAGGCGCTGACGGCGGCAGCATACTTTGCAGAATGCCGGCTTGGTTTTTCCAATTTTTCTGATTTTTCCAATTTTGGCAACCATGGCAATTTTGGCATTCATGGCAATTCTGGCAATCGCCCGCTTCCCATTACTGTCGTAACGCTAATCCCCTTGCCCAAGCGTTACGTGAAGTATTTCTGCATGTTAAAAATGTAGGGCAGCTTGAGATTGAGCAAGAGCTGCCATATCGATCTGCAAAACTTTATTTAATTGCCGGGTTGAAAGGAATACCGTCACATAAAAGGAGGACGGAAACTAACATGTTGAAAAAACTTTTTGCGGTAACTCTGGTCCTGGGTCTGATGAGCGTAACGCCTGCGATGATGACAGCCGCGCCACCCCAGGGAGGCAAACAGGAAAAGCGCGAAGGTAAAGAGAAGCATCCCGCCATTCGCAACGCCATCCAGGCACTTGAGAAAGCCAAGTATGACCTGAACCACGCTGACCACGATTTTGGCGGCCATCGCGCCGAAGCCCTGGAAGCCGTGGACAACGCAATCAAGCAGCTCAAGCAAGCTCTGGAGTACGACAAGAAATAATGGATTTGTGTCGACGGATGCAGTAAAAGAAGGGTGACCGACCGGTCGCCCCTCTTTATCGTCTGCACGTCTCGCCCGCGCCACGGTCTACACACAAATTAAAATGCTCTAGCTAGAAGCCAGTGGCCAGCAGCTCATTGCTGCAGCTTTTCTTCAATCTTCACTTTCTCGTTTGCCCCTGCCGACAAATTTGTGTGGACGGGCTTGTAGCCGTTCTTCTGGATGGTTATCTCGTAGTTTCCTGGCTCAACCTGAATCTCCATCGGGGTGCTCTTGTCCAGGGTTTTTCCATTGATGATGACTTGAGCGCCCTTGGGA
>DATMMY010000014.1:0-19499 GCA_035569515.1 Candidatus Solibacter sp.
GCGGCCACAGCGGCGGCATTCCGCCCAACAAAGATGCCGGCCAGCACAAAGCCCAGCAGCGCGGACACCTTGGCAATGGTGAAAACGTTCTGCACGAATGCGCCGGTCTTCAGGCCAAAAATATTGACCACGGTGAGCACCACCACAATCACAATACCGGCCAGATTCTGGGTGTTCAAACCCACATCCATGTTGCCCAGCACCATGGGGCCGACGTGGATGGGTGGTACATGGGCAATATGCCAAATCCAATTGGTAGCGGAGACCGAGGGGAAGAAGTGTCCCAGGAACTTTCCAAAGGCCACACCGACCGCAGCTACGGTCCCGGTCTGGATCACCAGAAAGAGAGTCCAGCCATAAAGGAACCCCCACAATGGCCCCAGGGATTCACGCAGGTAGACGTATTGACCGCCGGCCCGGGGCATCATGGCCGCCAGTTCGCCATAGCTGAGAGCGCCCACAATGGTCATGAAGCCGGTCACGAGCCAGGCGCCGATCAGCAAGGCAGGGGAGTCGGTCTGCCGGGCAATATCCGCCGAGACTATAAAGATGCCCGAGCCGATCATGGACCCCATCACCAGGGTGGTTGCACTGGTCAGGCCCAGGCCTTTTACCAGTTCAGGATTGCTCTCCTCTAGGCCCCTCGATTCAAGTCGCGTATCTGCCGAAGAAGACATGGCTTAGTTTTACCTCAAAAGGCGCAGGAACTGCTCTGTCGCTGTGCTGGGTGATTCTACAAGATCAGAGATCACGGCGACTGAATTTGCCCCAGCTTCCATCACCTGTCCGCAATTTTTACGGGTTATCCCGCCGATTGCCACCAACGGCTTAGAGGTAGCCTGGCGGGCCCGGCGCACTCCCTCTAACCCGATTACAGGGTCAGGATTGTCCTTGGAAACCGTCGCAAAAACCGGTCCAACAGCAATGTAATCCACCGGCATCTGCTCGGCCTCGGCGATCTGCTCCAGGTTGTGCGTGGAAAAACCAATCCACCACTGGCGCTTTTCTCCGGATGCATCCGGTAAAACAGACTCCAGAATGCGCCGGGCAGCGACCGGGGAAAGATCATCCTGACCCAGATGAACGCCATCACAACCCGCTGCAATACAAAGGTCGGTGCGGTCGTTCATGATGAGTTCGGCGCGGCCCAGGGTGATCCGGCGAAGCTCGCGCGCGTGGCTCAGCATGGCGCGGGTGTTGGCTGATTTGTTCCGATATTGGATTAGGGTGGCCCCGCCTTTGACCAGGTCTTCGACAAATTCCGCCATGGCCGCCATGGGGTCGAGCGCGGCAAGAAACCGCGCTGCATCAAGAATGGGATAGAGTGGCGGGATCTGAAATCTGGGATTCAAGATTGAGCAACTGCTTCTTTAGCCCGCTGCTCCTGCAGCTTGGCGAAGAGGCGCTCCAGGTATTTGGTGTCGGTGTTTCCGGCGCGAAACTCTTCATCCGCCAGGATCCGGCGATGGAGCGGGATGGTTGTATATACGCCTTCGACAATGAACATTTCCAGGGCCCGTTGCATCCGCATGATGGCCTCATCGCGGTCTTTGCCGTGGGTAATGAGCTTGGCAATGAGCGAATCGTAATAGGGCGGAATTACCCCTTCAGCGTAAGCGGCAGTATCCAGACGGACACCCACGCTGCCGGGAGTGTGGAAGACCTTGATTTTTCCGGCGGACGGAGTGAATTTCTCCGGGTGCTCGGCATTGATACGGCACTCTATGGAGTGTCCGCGGCGCTCCACGTTGGGAATAATCTCTTTGACGTTGGCGCCATCGGCGAGGAGAATCTGCGCTTTCACCAGGTCAATGCCGGTCACCATCTCGGTGACGGGATGCTCCACCTGGATCCGGGTATTCATCTCAATGAAATGCAGGCTGCCGTCTTCATCCATCAGGAACTCAACAGTGCCGGCATTCACGTACCCGATGGCCGACAGGCAGTTTTCGAGCTTCTCCCCGATTCTGCTGCGCATCTCTTCCGTCACCCTGGGAGAAGGAGACTCTTCCAGGAGCTTCTGATGGCGGCGCTGGATACTGCATTCTCTCTCACCCAGGCTGATCACGTTGTTCGAATCGCCCAGCACCTGGAACTCGATGTGGCGCGGACGCTCGATGAATTTCTCCATATAGAGGTTGCCGTTGCCGAAAGCAGCCGCAGCTTCCGCCTGGGCGGAGTTGAACAGCTGCTCCAGTTCGCCCTCAGCGCGGATGACCCTCATGCCGCGCCCACCGCCCCCCGCGGAGGCCTTTACAATGACCGGATACCCAATCTGCTTCGCCCATTCCCGGGCCTCCTCGGCGTTGGGAATCACACCGTCCGATCCGGGAAGAATGGGGACATTCGCCTTCTTCATCGCCTGCCGCGCCTTCTCTTTTTCGCCCATGAGCCGAATGACGTCTCCCGGAGGACCAATGAACTTGATATGGCAGGTTTCACAAACGTCGGCGAAGTTGGCATTTTCGCTCAGGAGCCCGTACCCGGGATGGATGGCATCCACGTTGGTGATCTCAGCCGCGCTGATGACGGCAGGGATATTAAGATAGCTGTCAGCGGAACGCGGCGGGCCAACGCAAATGGCCTCATCGGCAAAGCGCACATGGAGCGCGTTGCGGTCGGCCTCGCTATAGATGGCAACGGTCTTGATGCCCAGCTCTTTGCAGGCGCAGATCACCCGCAGAGCTATCTCGCCTCGGTTTGCAATAAGAATCTTGTTGAACATGCAGTTATGAATGTCGAGGCCGCCCGCTATTTCCGAGCGCGAATGGCGAATAATGGCTGGCCGTACTCCACCGCCTGGCTGTTGGTCACCAGCCTCCTCACGATCTCGCCAGCCACGTCTGACTCAATCTCGTTCATCAGCTTCATGGCCTCGATGATGCAAAGCACCTGGCCGGCCTCGACTACGTCACCAATTTTTACAAAAGGCGGCGCGCCCGGAGCGGGAGCCTCATAGAAGGTACCCACGATCGGAGACTTCACTATGTGCAAGTCCTCCTGGGTTGCCAGAGGGGCGGTGGTGTGCGCCGGAGGCACGGAGACCGTCGAACCCAAATGCGCGGCAGAGGACATCTCCGGAGCAGGGAAGGACGCCGCAATGTGAGGGGCGGCGTGCACAACGGCGCCGCGTTTGATCTTGACTTTCTCGTCTCCACGCTGCAACTCAAATTCGGAGATATCTTTTTCAACCAGGAAGTCGATAAGCTCTTTCAGCTCTTTTTGATTCATGAATATTGTTGGCCTTCCGGACTAAACCTCAATCAGGTCCTTGGTGGTAGGAGTCAGAACGTCATGTCCAGACTCGGTGACGAGAACCATATCTTCTATTCGAACTCCGCCATCGTCCGATATGTAAATTCCCGGCTCAATGGTAACGATCATTCCCGCAACAAGTTTCTGGGTCTGTCCCTTGGCCAGGCGAGGCGACTCATGTACCTCAATTCCCACTCCGTGACCTGTGGAGTGGGTAAAGTACGCCTCATACCCCGCCTTTTTCAAGACCTGACGTCCTGCCCGGTCAACTTCACCGGCTTCCACGCCCGGACGCACCATCTCAATCGAGGCAAGCTGGGCTTCCCGTACTGCTTCATACATATGCCGATGGGCCCGGGAGACTTGACCCACATGCACTGTGCGGGTCATATCAGAGCAATAACCGGCGAGTATAACACCGTAGTCCAGGATTATAAATCCGCTCTTCGGAAGGCTTTGGGCTGAAGCCCGGCCATGCGGCAGGGCCGAGCGGGGGCCCGCAGCCACAATTGTGTCAAAAGACATCTTTTCAGCGCCCGCGCGCCGCGCCTGTAACTCCAACTCACCGGCTATGAGCGCCTCAGCCGCTCCCGGCTTCATGCTGGCCAGCGCGCCTGGAAAGAGGCCGGCCGCCAGCAGAACCGCATCACGTATTTGCTTGATCTCATCGGGGTCTTTGATGGCCCGCAGTTGCTCGATTATTCCTCCAGCCGCCTTTAACTTTGTTTTGCCGCGCAGCAGTTGACTCAATTGCTTGTAGCCACTAAAGGAAAGGTGTTCACCCTCAAACCCCAGGACGCCGATCCTGGATTTCTCCACCCACTCACAGGCCTGGACAATGGTGGGGTTCCTGGTAATCACCACCTTTGCTCCTTGTACCTGCTCCGCCGCCTGTTGCGTATACCGGCCATCGGTAAAGAAAGCCAGCCTGGGAGAGGAAGCACGAGCGTGCAGCACCAGCACTCCAGAGGAGCCCGCAAATCCGCATAAATACCGGATATTGGGCAGATGGGTGATCAGCAGGGCTTCCACACCGATGCCCTGAAGTTCAGAAGCTAGCTTTTTCTGTCTGCCTGTGTAGTTCATTCCTTATATAGCCTATATATAGCCTATCGCAAAAGCGGGCTGGGCATAAGAAAGTGTCGGAGCAAGAAAGCAATTGATCATAGAAATAATTGCCGCTCGGAGGGACTTGGCGGCGCATTCGAATACATAGGTCCCTTCGGAGGACCTCAGGGCAAGCTCTTCGGCGCAAAAAACGCGCCTCCTAATGAACAAATTTTTAAGACGAACAGAATCGATGTGCCTTTAAAGTCGCCTATTGAGGCAACACCTCAGGGATTTGGGTAGAAAGCTTTGGATCTGCATTTAAGCCCGAGGCATTGTCGGGGTTCCTTCGGCTGCCTCAGGACAGGCTCCTCTCTCCGCGCCTTTCAGATGCGTTGTGCGCGACTTCTTCGCGGCGCTGCGCTCGGGATGACACTTCTTATAATGAGAAAGCTTCGTTTTGTTTGTGAAAACTCAAGTTTGGTCCAAGCATTTCTGTTTGGTTGGTTGCAGAAAGCTGGATACTCAGCCCCAGACACGCACCAAGTGGCGCGTGTCTGGGTAGATTGCAAATCAGGAGTCTAGGTTTGAACGATCTTGGGTGAGATAAAGAAGATCAGTTCCTGAGTTGAGGTATTGACAATCTGATGTTTGAACAGGTTGCCCAATATCGGAATATTTCCCAGCAACGGGACCTGGTTGATGGCCACCGAGTTCTGGGTTTGGATCACGCCGCCGATCACCACTGTGCCGCCATCGGTCACCAGGACGTTGGTGGTCGCCTGCTGGGTTATGAGCGAAGGATTCAACTGGGTGCCGGTCACACGGCTGAAATCGGGAACGGTGTTTTCCACGTCGACCTGAAGAAAGATCGTGTTGTCGGCGGTAATCTGCGGGGTGACCTGGAGCCGCAGGAATGCGTCAATATATTGAACCGTTGGGGGGCCGCCCAATTGGGCCTGGGTGACCACTGGAATACGGGTACCCTGCTTTACGAGGGCCAGCAGGTTGTTCTGAGTGACTACACGCGGGCGGGAAAGGATCTTAACCAATCCCCGGCTCTCCGCCATGGTGAGAACAAAATCCAGCCGATAGTTGCTGGTGAAGTTGGTAAAGGAAAGGCCACTGGTGGGCGCGATGGCCGCCAAGTTCGAGAAGAGCGGGATTGAATTGGTGCCCGCTGTAATGAAAGCCGGAACCACTCCCGGCGTAGGCGTGATCGTAATAGGGCTGGTACCGGCGGTGGTTGCGCCTCCAACGGCTGAGGTTGCGCCATTGCCCCAGCCAAAACCAAGCTGCGTACCGATGTCCCGGGCAAACGTCCTGGTAGCCGCCACCACTCGCGCCTCGATCTCTACTTCAGGGGTCTTGCGGTCCAACTCTTTCAAGAGCGACTGTACCTTCGGTAAAGTCTGGGGAATATCTTCTATGATCAGACCGTTGCTGCGCTCATCGGGCACCACGCTGCCCCGGGCTGAGAGGAACTTCTTGATGACCGGCACGACGTCTTTGGCATGAGCGTAGCTCAGATACCAGGTGAAATTTTGCATGGGAACCTGAAGGGCTTGCGCGTCCTGCTGGGCCTTGCGGGACTCCGATTCAGCGCGGAGCGTATCCAGTGCGGCGATGCGAAGCACGTTGCCCTGCAACTCGCATTCAAGGCTGCTGTTTCTCAACACCAGAGCCAGGGCCTGATCCCAGGGGATATCGCTGATATCAATCGTGACTGTGCCATGTACGCTGGGGTCCACGATCACGTTGAGGCCGCTGATCTCTTTAATGAAGCGGAAGAAATCTTTCAGATCAACGTCCTTCAAATCCATACTGACCGGCTCGCCGGTATAGCGGCCAGTGGTGCAACCACTCGATAGCTGACTGGCAGCTCCAGTCGCAGCCGGCGGCTGTTGCTGCTGCTGCTGCAGCGCAGCATTGACCACGGCAGGTTGAGCGGCAAGGGCCGCGCTACCCGGAACCACAGCCGGGCGATTGCTGGCAACCACCGCGGGGGCCGGATTGGCAAAACGAGATGCCGCGCGGTCAGCTTTGGATTGCGTTTCTCCGGAAGCCTGAGTTTCGGCGCTGGCAGATTCTTTGGGCGAAAACACCGGGTTCACGATTACAACATTCGACGCCTTGTCCTGAGCTTGCGCAGGCCCCAGCCCTTGGGTTGGAGGCTGAGCGTTGGTCATAGGCTTACCCTGCACCTGGGTCTGGCCTGACTGTGGCTGAACCGATGCTGAACGGCCCGAAGCGGCAGCCGTTTTATCAGCCGTTGCCGGAGGAGCAGGCGAAGGTTGCAGGCTGGCTTCGCGCGTCCTGGGGCTGGCCGGCTCGACCAGCGGCAAATTCGGGCTGGTCTTGTGGGCGGGTTCCGAGCCCTTGAATTTGAGCACCAGCTTGTTCGCTGAAGGCACAACTTCGAAATCTCGCATGGCCGCCATGTCGACCACAATGCGGGTGGCCGGAGGGGCGGATTGGAAACGAGCAGCCCTCACGTCTTTGACATCGCTGCTGTTGACGGGGATTTCGCGAGAACGGCCCTCCAACACAGAGTTTGGAATATCGAGCACTACGCGATCGGGCCCGGTCAGCTTCATGGTCTTGGCCGTCATGGGTTCGCTGCCGGTCACCTCAACATTAATGCCATCTTTGCCGCGAGCTATGGCGATGTTGTTGATATGGCTCATGCGGGCGCCCTCATGGGGGGCAACGGCAGGCGCAACATTCTCCGCCGGCGTCTTAACGACTTTCTCCGCTACGGGCCTGGCAACTGCACTGGCTGACCCACCGCTGATGCGAAGCTCTACGCCGCTTTCCACGTCGTTCACTTTTACGGTTGCGCCTTTAGCCAGATTCAGCTCGATCCGGGCTACTTCCATACCGTTAGCAGAACGATAACCAACGATGCGGTAGGACTGCACTCCGGGGCTGGTAATGCTATGGACCGTCGCGTCCGGGTGAGCAATGGATACCCCTGCCAAATCAACCAGCATCAAGGAGTCGGTCGGACGATACTCGGTATGAGTGAATGCTCCGTTCGCGCTGATGGTAACAAAGCTGTCGTTGTCCTGGTGCTCCACACGAATGCCCGCCAGTTGCGAAGTGGAACCGGCAGCAGCCGTTGTGGTCACAATGGCCAACAGAATGATACCGAGCAGTTGCTTTAGCCTTATCATTACATTGTCTCCTCACGCCGCGACAATTGCGCGTTGCGTGTGCGAGTTGAAGGGCTAACGGCCCCTTCTCTCGCCAAAAATTAACCCGCCGTGGTACCGCTATACTACTTCTCGTGGTTCAAGCCTGACTGCAATTACCTATTGACTACTTCGACACTTGTGCGCTTCCGAGCTTGGAAAAACGTTCTTTACAACTTCGTGGGCGTTTTGCCGTCCCGCAGCATCCGTGGCGTACTCCCGGAAGATCACGGAGTCGCAGGTGATCTTCACCACGTTGCCATTGAAAATCTGGTCATTCTCGCGCAAAAAATAGGCTGGATGGTTGGTACCACGCGCTATGATCGCCATCATCCTGCCATCCGTATCTTTGGCGGTTCCCTGCACAGTCAGTTCGGCGACTGCCAGACACCGCTTCCCCGTGGCGCAAGAAGTCGGTCCCGTGGGGGCGGCGACCGTCATGTTACGGATCGGGCTTACAAAAGGATCGCGCCTGCCGGCAGCCGAGACTTTCGAAGAGGTCTTCGCCGCTGCGACTGTGGCGGCCGTTGCCGGTTTCTTCGGCACGATCGTGGGCTGACTCGTCTTATGCGCGAAAGGACTGCCAGTGCCAGCGCTTTTCCGCGTGGGGCTTGCCGCGGTGCTCTTCTGAACAGGTGCCTGCTTGGGAGCCGGCTTCACTGCCAGCACAGGAACGGGTTGCTTACTCTGACCGTTGGCCGGGTGCGTGGTGGATGTGCCGGAAGCTGCTGTCTTGCTTCCCTGGGCCGCCGAAGTCCCGGTTGTCTTTTTTACTGCAATCGGCGAACTTCCGGTGACCGGAGCGGCAGACTTGTTCGACGCGGGTGGGGCTGGGGCCTTGGATGCGGTAGCAGGAGTCCCAGGCTTGACTGCCGTACTCTTAGTGCTAGTGCTTGCGGGCGTGGTCTGGGGAACTACCCTGATACTGCCCGTTGCTCCAGTCGTTGCCCCACTTTTGGGCGCAGCATCCGTCTTTTTTGAATTTTTCGCATTCGGATCCGTCTTTTTCGAATCCGCAGTACTGCCTTTCGGTTTGGGCTTCGTCGTGGGCGCAACATCCGGGTCGGTGTTCTGTCCGCCGGTCTGCGCCGCCGAGTTAACCGCCAGGGCTGCTGCAAGGGCGAAAATTTTAATCAAATTCAGCTTCATATCGGTTCCCTTAATCAAATCTACCTTTTGGGTGGCGCTGGGGTTGCCGGTGCAGTTGGTTGCAGGTCCCGGCTAAAGAAGGTCATCGCGGTGCAACTGGCCACCACCGATTCTCCCGGGGCAAAGGCGTACGTGCTCCTGATGCGCGAAGGCCCTGTTTCCTTGATATTGGACATCTGCAGGTTGTCGACATTCACGATGCGCTCCGCTTTTGCAAGGCGGTCGAAGAAGTTCAACACAGAGTAATACGGCCCATCGATGTCGATCTGGAACGGGACCTGGATGTAGAACTCCTTGTTGCTGGTAGGCATGGCCGTGTATCGCCTTATTTCGATGCCGGCGCCCGCGGCGTTGTCATGCAGCAACTTGATGAACTCATCCGCGTCCTTATCCGAAGGTACAATTTTCTTCTGCAGTTCCAACTGAGTCTGCAATTGCGCCAGCTGTATCCGCAGTTTGTCCAGGTCCTTCTCTACGTCTTTGAGCCGGTTGTTCTCCGCCTGCTTTTCTGTGAGCTGGACGCGGACTTTGTCGTTCTCTTTAAATTTCGGGATCAGGACAACGTAGTAAAGAGCAAAGCCCCCAACCAAAGCGATCGCCAGCATGATGCCGAACCTCGCCATCCACGGTAATTCGTCAAATTTCGCCATATCTGCCTCCCGCTCAGCCCGCAGCTACAGGACTACGCTCTGCCTTTTTTTCCGGTTTAGTAGGTTGTTGAGAAACTTTTTCGCAAATTAATTCGAACTTGAACGCCTGGAGTTCTTTCATTGCAGAGTCCTGGCTGGTTTCTTTGATCTCCACGGTCTTAAAGAGACCGGTTTTTTGCAGGTTGACCATGAGGTCCGCCACCGCATTGGGACTCAGCGCCGTGCCGGTAAAGTCAATGTTCTTGCCATCGTCGGTCATGGCCTGGAGCCAAACCGCATCGGTATTGTTGATGGTATTGGCCACCTGCTGCAGGAAATCAACGGGGCCGGTGCGCGCCGACTGGAGGTCGTCAATCACACGGACGCGCCTTTTGAACTCCTCAGCTTCTTTTTGCGTCTTCTCATAAGTGGCCTTCACAGTTGAGAGACGCTGGTTCTCGCGAATGGCAACTTGCAGGTCGCTTTGGAGCTTCTCATGGTCATTGTTGGCCTTGTTATAGAGATATCCAAGGCCTAAGACCGTGATCCCTATCACGAACAGCCCTACAAGTATTGGGCTTGGCCCGCTGCCGGGTGTGGATACGGCAGCCGCTCGCTTGCCGCGCTTTGTTCTGGGAACGCCAAGTAAATTAATGCGGATCATAGATCTTCAAAGCTCCTGAGGGCCAAACCCACCGCGACCGCGAGTTGTCCCGGATTCTGTTCGAGAATTTCATTTTCGGCGGAATCAGGTGGCGGCGTAATCCGCTGGAAGGGATTCAGAATCTCAACCGGAAGCGAAAATTCCTGTCGCAACGCTTCCACCAGGCCCGGAACCTTGGACGATCCGCCGGCCAGGTAAATGCGTTCAATGTGCTCGCCGGAAGCAGTGGCCCGGAAAAAATCAAAGGTCTTCTGGATTTCCAGCACGATGATTTCCGTCACCTGCTGTAGGATGGGCAGCTTGGCGTCTTCGCTGACAGTGCCTACTTTCTTGCCAAGCTTGAGCGACTCAGCGTCGTCAAAGCTGAGATCAAGCTCCTTCTGCAATGAATCGGTGTACTGGTTGCCGCCCACGCTGACGTCGCGGGTGAAAAGCGGGGTGGTGCCCTTGACGATGTTGATATTCATTACGCTGGCGCCCAGATTCAGGAGCGCCACGGTGGAATCGTGCGTCGGCTGGTAGTTGTACTCGTAACAGTTTTGCAGGGCGAAGGCGTCAATATCCACCACGCCGGGCGACTTCCCCGCCAGCGAGAGGACGTTGGTGTAGTTCAGGATCTTGTCTTTCTTTACGGCTACCAGCAATACATCCATGTGAGCGCCCTGATCTTCGGGGTTGAGGATGTCGAAATCCACGTTCACGTCGGCGATATCAAATGGGATGTGCTGGGCCGCCTCGGTCGTAATGCTGTCCGCCAGTTCGGCTTCCGTCATGGGCTGGACCGTGATCTTCTTCACAATCACCGAGTGGCCGCTCACCGAAGTTGCTACCGACTTGGTCTTGATGTTGTGGTCGTTGAAAATCTTGCTGATTGCGCTGGAAACGCTGCCGGAATCTACGATCATCGAGTCAACCACAATATCGCTGGCCAGCGGCTCCACTCCCAAATGCGAGACTTGTATCTCGCCTTTGGAGCGCTTCAGTTCAATCGCCTTGATACAGCTAGACCCTATGTCCAATCCCACGATCGATTTTGCTGATCCAAACATTGCCATCCGCCTTCTTTATTGTTTTCCTGAGTTCCGCGATCCTGTTATCGGGCCACAGCCGTGCGCGCCGCTTTAGGTTTCTTCTTTGCGCTACTCATGTTCATCGTGCTTTTTTGTTCCATCCACTGGTCTAAAATGGTTTTCTTGAACTTCCAGCGGTTCCCCAGTTTGAAAGCGGGAATTTTTTCTTCTGTCACGTACTTGTAGAGCGTGTCAGGACTGACCCCCAAGTATTGCGACGCCTGGCGAATATTCATTACCTCACGCGAATCTGCTGCCATAACTTGTAGCCTTTCCACAGTGGGTTGTCGGCCCCGCACCCATGAGGCCAGCGGCGAAACATCCGTTGTTCTTTTTCTCGGGGGGGAACTTCAGGTCACGTCGAGTTATAGCTAGCCTAATACTGGAGGTCAAGCAGGAACTTCCGGTTTCTTCCGGTATTCTTTGTGTTTTCCGGGGGTTCATTGGCCTTTTGTGCCAAAAGAATCCCAAAGCTTTGTGTTTGCCGTCGACTTCTACCACAAGTTGTTGTGGTGTTAATGCACACGGTTCACCATTTTGCCCGAAGAGTTACTAAGGGCTTATGACCGTCCTGGGTATTACTCCGAAAGTAACCTAGATTGCACGACACATCAGGTAAACGGCTTAGGCGATTATGCTGGTTTCCACGAGAATTTTGTTCTCCTCAGGAGCTTCATGCCCCTGAGGTAACAGTTCAGGTAGGGCTTTTTCTGTACAACCAGGTTCACGCAAGATCAAACAACAGCAGCTCACTTTGATCTGCTCCACCCACAATCTGGACTTTTGGCTCCTGAGCAATGGCTGCACCATCGCCCGCCTCCAGATCTTTGCCGTTGACAGTCACCTTGCCACGAGCCACCTGAATCCAGGAATGCCGGCCCGCGCCTGGCTGATAGTTGATGGTTTGCGAGGCCGCCAGCTCGGTGGCGTACAGCTCCGCATCCTGATAGACCTTCACGGAATTATCTCGACCGTCGCGTGAGGCCACCAGCCTCAATTTGCCTTTCTTCTCTTCCGCGGGAATCACCTTCTGCTCGTAATTGGGCTTGATTCCGCTCTTCTCCGGCACGATCCATATTTGGAGAAGATGCACAGCCTCGGACTTCGAATGGTTGAACTCGCTGTGCCGGACGCCGGTTCCGGCGCTCATCTTCTGCACTTCGCCAGGACGGATCACGGAACCCGTTCCCATGCTGTCTTTATGCTCCAGGGAGCCCTCCAGAACGTAGGTAATGATTTCCATGTCGCGGTGAGGATGGGTAGGAAACCCATGACCGGCCTGCACCCAATCCTCATTGATCACCCTCAGGCTGCGAAACCCCATGTGCTTGGGATCGTGGTAGTCGCCGAAAGAAAAAGTATGGTGCGTATCCAGCCAGCCGTGGTTGATATGCCCGCGTTCCGCTGCTTTTCTCACGTAGATCATTGCATCCTCCTGCGGTGAATCCGTTTCCTTACATTGGATGCTTTGATGTCAAAATAGTTTCAGAAGGGCAGTTTTTAGCCCTTAGCCTTTAGCCTTGGCGCAATCGTATTCCTTAGTAGGAGATTGGCATCCGCGCAAATCACAGGGAAGCGTAGACTCAAACGTCTCAAATTTCGATAAAACCGCTCCAACAAATTGCTATTTATTTGCTGCTTCTGATCAGCGCCATCAGCGCACATCGGCGGTTAAGAGTCTTGCTTTTCGATCAGTGGCCTCAGTGGGAATCAGTGGTAAGACTCTGACCGTTACGTCCATGGGTCTTGGCTGGATTTTCAATTACCAATTCGGATTCATTCGCCTTTGCCCAGTTTGCGGCACAGGCCGGCCAGTTCTTCCTGCTCGGCGGGTGTAAGGCGGTCCATCACTTCGACGATCTGCCGGGCATGGCCAGGAAATATTTTGGCGATAAGCTTCCGTCCCGACGGCGTGATCGTAGCCAGAAAGAATCTTTTATCGTTTCCCTGCTGCTGCCGTTTGACCAGTCCGCGTTTTTCGAGATTGTCGACCACCAGGGTAAGATTGCCGCTGCTTTTGAGAATGCGCCGCGCAAGCTCCCCAAGATGCAGCGGGCCCACATGATAAAGGGCCTCCAGGACCGCGAACTGGCTGTAACTCAGCCCAGCGGATTCCAATCCGGCCCTGGCATGGCCCGTGGCGGTGTTGGAGGCTCGGACTAGCTTGATGTAAGTATCGAGGGCCCGTTCTTCAACCGGGGAACCCTTAAAATGCTTTCCCATATCGCTGGGACCATTATTCATAGTTAGGGAAAAGTTCTGTCAAATAAAAAAGCCGGATTAGTTACGTCCGGCTTTATGAGAATATTCAAAGGAACGGCTACCCGACTACTGAATATCAAACTGTTCAGGATGCAGCAGAGGATCGGACTTGACCAGGATGGTGCGTTTGGTCAACTCTTCCATCTCTTCCATCCAGCGGCTATCGGTGGACTTAAGCGCCTTGGCCACGTCGGGATGTACGCGCAGCATAACGTCGTGCTCGAAGTGCCGCGCCATCTTGCGCATCTCCACGTAGATCTCATTGCATACCGTGGCGACGGATTTGATCATGCCGGTGCCCGTGCAGGTCACGCACTGCTGGCCGAGCGTGCGCTCCAGTGATTGCTTGACCCGCTTGCGCGTGATGGCTACTAACCCGAAATCATTGAATTGCAGGACCTTGGAAGGCGCGCGGTCGGCCTTGAGAGCTTCTTCCAACGCCTGCATGACGCGCTGGCGGTTCTTGCGCTCGTCCATGTCAATGAAGTCAATTACGATGATGCCGCCCAGGTCACGCAACCGTATCTGGCGGACGATTTCCTTAATGGCGTCGATATTCGTTTTTACGATGGTATCTTCCAGACGCGCGGTCTTGCCCACGTACTTGCCGGTATTGATGTCGATGGCAACCAGGGCTTCTGTCTGGTTGATCACGATGTAGCCGCCGCTCTTCAGCCATACCTTGGATTTGAGCGCTTTGTTGATCTCCTCGGAAATGTTGAACTGCTCAAACAGAGGAGTGTCCTTGGTGTAGAGCTTCACGCGCTTCACCAGGGAAGACTGGAAGCGGCTCACGAAGCGCAAAATGCGTTCGTATTCCTGCTCTGAATCAACCCAGATTGCGGAAAAGCTGGTGGTCACCTGGTCGCGAAGAATGCGCTCCACCAGGTTCAAGTCGTGATAGATGAGGGCGGGCGCCTTGGATTTTTCCGCGCGACCCCGGATTTCATTCCAGAGATTGATCAGGAAGCGAATGTCGGCGCGGAGGTCTTCTTCGCTTGCGCTCCCGGCGGCGGTGCGCACAATGAATCCGCCGTGGGCCTCGCCACGCTCGCTCAGGACGATGCGCTTGAGACGCTGGCGGTCCTCTTCCGAGGCGATCTTGCGCGAGACGCCGGTGTGATGCACGGTGGGCATGTAGACCAGAAACCTTCCGGGCAGCGCGATGTGGCTGGTAATGCGGGCGCCTTTCTTAGCGATGGGCTCTTTTGCGATCTGCACCAGAATTTCCTGGCCTTCTTTGAGCAGATCGGTGATGGCTGGAAATGCACGCTGGACATGCTGGCGTGGGCGGCCGCGCATACGGCGGCCCGGTTTGCGCCCGCCTCCGCCACGACGATCGCCTTTGCGCTCCACCCGCTGTTGATAACCCGCGGTGGTTGCCGGCGCGCGCATCTCTGCGCTGCCTTCCTCCAGCTCTTCGGCTTGTTCCGACGGCTCCGAGTGTTCCAGGTCGTCGTCCTCATCGTCATCTGCATCACCCTGACCTTCCTCAGCCTGGCCGAAGGCCTCTACTGTTTCGTCGAATTCTTCACCCTCCAGCCCTTGAGACTCGTATTGACCGGTGGCCCGCTCCGCCGTATGGGCGTCGCGAACCGCCTCCGTGAGATCGCTGCCGAGCGGCACCAACTGCTCATCGAATTGGGCCAGCTCTTCCTCTTCCAGTTCCTCGAAATCATCCAGGTCAAGCTGCTCTTCAAAGCTCGGGAGATCGCTCTCTTCCTCTTCAACAATTTCCTCTTCTTCCACCACGCCGCTTCCGGCGGCGTTCCACGACTGCGCGGCTTGCACATCAGCCCGAGCGGACTGCTCGGGCGTTGCACTTGTTGCAATCTCCTCTTCCGTCTCTTCACGGTCTTCATACTGCACGGTAGCATCATCAACCACGCCGGCATTCATGTCTTCAGAACGGTGATGATGCTCTTCTTCAATTGGAGCGGGCTGCGGAGTATGGCCGGGAAAAACCGCCTTCTCTTCCCACTCTTGCGGGTGCTCTGGTTTTTCTGCCGGGGCAGCGATGGCATCAGCTAGACCTGCATTGCTGTAGGATTGGCGGGCCTCAATCTGGTGTGAAACCACATGTGCAGCCTGCCGATCATCCGTGCCCTTTGACTCAGCCACTTGTGATTCAAAGCCGGGTGATTCAACTTCTTGTGATTCAACCGTCTCCCGTGCAACGGCAGGGGCTGATTCCGGAGCTATCTGCTCGACATGCGGCTCGGATCTTGTTTCTTCGACTACCCGAGCAGGCTCCCTTGTGGTTTCACGTCCCTGATACTTGGCCAGTGTTTCTCCCGGCAATACCATGGAGTCGCGCGAAAAAGACTCGCGCGAAAACTTGGAAGGGTCCAACGAGTATTCAGTCGAAGGTCTCGATGTGGATTGCGACGCAGGCTGGGTTGGAGCTTTGACCTGCGTGGCAGTTGGAGGCTGCTGCGCAGATTGGGGCTGATACTTGGAGATGGACTCGCCAGGCAACACAATGGCCTGATAGGACGAAGGCGCTTGCGGTCGGGCTTCACGGAATGTTTCGCGAACCGTTTCAGACGGCCGTGATTCTTGCTCAGTCTCAACCGGGCGCGCTTCCTGTTCCACGCGATGCTGCTCACCACGTTGCTCATGGTGACCATCACTTCCGCGGTCGCCTCCACGGGCTTCTCCTCGAGCTTCACCTCGATCAGGGAAGCGGTCGCGACCTCTCCCTCTCCGGCGGCGTCCTTTCCACTTCCTTGAGCCTTCCCGTTCACCTTCTTGCGTTCCCGCATGTTGAGTGGCGGATTCAGAGGGCACGCCCGGACCAACTTTCTCCTCGTCGTCTGCAATTTCATACGGAGGGATGATTTCTTCCGCCTCAATTGGCTGCTGAGCGCCTTCCGTCCGGGCTTCCGGGGCGGAGACCATAACATAAGGACGGGCGGGCGGTACATGGTCCAGGGTCTCAGCGTCTTCCTCTTCATCCAGCAGAAAATCGGAAACGTAAAGGAAGGCGTCGCGTTCCAGGCCGATATTGACAAAGGCGGACTGCATGCCGGGGAGCACGCGGGTCACCCGGCCTTTATAGATGGAACCTGCAAGCGTGTATTCGTTTTCACGCTCAAAATAAACTTCTGTAAGTTGGTCTTCCTCGACGATCGCGACTTTCGTCTCATGCGGCGTCGAAGAGACAAACAATTCTTTTGACATGGATCTCTCCGGTTTCTACCGGCCGGGAGAAAGGATCGGGATTCAGAGCGCTGACCGGGACATACTCCGTCCGGGCAGCCTACGCTGATTCTGAGTGCTGGAGAAATTCAATTTTCGTGTTTGCAGAAAATATAAGCCTGCTCCTGAGGTTGAGTGCCTTCCAGAAGCCACTGGGATCTGCTTTTTACTTGTTTGAAAAATCTTTTTGCACCTTGGCATTGACCGGGTTTGTGGCCAACTCCACTTAACGCGGGGCCGTTTCCCGTCCGGGCAATGCATTCTCTGAATTCTGTCCGGTCTCCTCTCGGGCCGGTTGCCCTCTCTTTTAACGTCAGGGCGGAACGCAAATATTTCTCTTTTCTAACTGCGCTCCCTGGGGAGCGTTAATTCCTGCCTCAGTTCACGAAGCGGCGCATCCGAATATTCATCACAATGCCCAGCGCCAGAAACATGAACAACAGTGAAGAGCCACCATAGCTCATCAACGGTAACGGAATCCCGGTGACAGGCATAAACCCCACCACCATGCCGGCGTTTACGAGGATGTGAAACAGTAACACCGCCACCACACCCATTATCACAAAACCCCCAGCGCGATCAGGCGCCGTTTGGGCATTGTGAATCAAACGCATCAACACCATGAAGTATAGCAGCAGCAACGTGACCGCGCCCACAAAGCCGTGTTCTTCCGACCAGGCGGCGAAAATAAAGTCGGTGTGCGGCTCCGGAAGAAACGACCCCTGCGTCTGCGATCCCTTGCGAATGCCCTTCCCCCACAGCCCCCCTGACCCTACCGCTATCTTCGACTGCTCCAACTGATAGCCGGACTTCTGGGAATCGGCATCGGGATGCAGGAAGCTCGTCAATCGCTCCTTTTGATAGCCTTTGAGTCCGTAATGCCAGATGGCAGGCATCAGGACCCCGGCGATCAGGAGAATGGCGGCGGCATGACGGAACTGAATTCCACCCAGGAACAAGGCCATCAACGCAACAGGTACATAAGTGAGCGCTGTGCCCAGGTCGGGCTGCTTTAATACCAGGGCCATGGGAATCCCTGCGATCAGGCCTGCCTTAACGACGTCTGACAAGGTAGCGTGCCGGTCGTCCGACTCGGTGAAGTATTTGGCCAGGGCGATGATCAAGACCAGCTTGACCCATTCCGAAGGCTGAAAATGCTGGCCTCCGGGCAATTGAACCCAGCGGCGCGCCCCCAGGTACTTCTTTCCAAAGACCATTACCGCCACTAACGACACAATGGAAGCCAGGTAGAACCACTTGGAGTTTTCCAGCAGCACCTGGTAGTTGATGGCGCTCACCAGGAACATCAGGACCAGTCCTCCGATGATCCAGTAAATCTGCTTGATGTGGGAGCCAGCGAACTTGGTCCCGTAGGTGGTGCTGAAGATTTCAATCACCCCCAAGCCACAGATGAGCAGAACAAAGCCCAGCAGGACCCAGTCAAAATCGCGGAAAGAGAGAAACTTCCTCATCGAGACGCCCCCGGCAGCACGCTCGCCAGCGCCCTTGAAGACTTCCGCCATGTTGAAGCGCTTCCCCTGCCTGTCTTGACCAACAGCGTGCCACTTAGAAGATGATGCTCGTCGGCTTCGTTTTCATGGTGACCGTCCGCTGCGCCGTCATTGGTTTCCGGGGTTTCCGGGGTTTCCGGTCGGCTCCAGACGCCGGCGACCGGAACTGATCCGGGATCGGCCTTGTCGCTAAACAGAGTGGGGTTGTTATGAAGACGGCGTTGCTTGTCCACGTACGCCTTAATGACTTGAGAAGCAATGCGCGCGGCAAGATAGCCATGCTCGCCTTGCTCGATCAGAACGGCAACCACGATCTCCGGATTACGCCTGGGAGCGACGCCAGCGAACCAGCCATTGTCCTTAAACTCCTTACCGCTTCCGCCCTTGCTCTTGCGCAGAGTGTTGCTGATGACCTGGGCGCTGCCTGTCTTTCCGGCAAAATCAACGCCTTGCAAGTGGGCGCTGGGTGCCGTCCCACCCGGATTGACCACGCCTGCCATAGCGTCTGTAATGGTGATCCAGTTCTGCGGATCCAAGGGGACATGGGTCGCCGAATAGTCGCCACCCGCCGCTTGCTTAAACTGTGCCGGCAGTTGATCAGGGGCCACGACATGGGGCCGGTAGAGCGCTCCGGCCATGGAGATTCCGCCGATAGCGCGCGCCAACTGCATGGGAGTAGTGGTGACTGCGCCCTGGCCAATGCCCACAGAGATGGTCTCGCTAATAATCCATTTTTGACGGAAGGTCTTGATCTTCCATTCCTCTGAGGGCATTATGCCGCTGACCTCGTTGGGAAGATCGATGCCCGTTTTTTTCCCCAGACCAAAAGCGCTGGCCCACTTGGCAATCTTCTCAATGCCCAAACGCTGCGCCAGCGTGTAGAAGAAAACATCACACGACTGATAAATCCCTTTGGATATATCTACCGCGCCGTGGACCCGATGCTCGGATAGCACCCAACACTTGAAATAGCGGCCATAAAAAACACCTCCGCCGTTGCAATTGACGTGCAGGTTCTGAGCTATGCCTTCCTGAAGTCCTGCCGCAGACATAATAATCTTGAAGACCGAGCCGGGCGCCAGTTGCGCCTGAATCGCCTTGTTCAGCAACGGATGAGCTGGATCGGTAATCAGCCGATTCCACTCGTCGCGCGAGATGCGTACCGCAAAATCATTCGGGTCAAACGTGGGACGGCTGGCCATTGCCAGAATTTCTCCCGTCCTCGGATCCATGGCCACAATGGCCCCGTTCTTCCCTTCCAGCGCCTGCTCCGCCGCGATCTGGATGTCCAAATCCACCGTCAGCTTCAGCGGCTTGCCCACCACCGCCGCGTCCTCGCTCAGCTTGCCTTTTTCCCTTCCCTTGCTGTCGACCAGCACTCGCCGCGAACCGTTCTTGCCCATCAGAATGTCGTTGTAATACTGCTCCACCCCGGACTGACCCACGATGTCGCCACGCTCATACAGATCAAACTTGGGCGAGTTCAGCATGTCTTCACTCACCTCGCCTACATATCC
>DATMMY010000015.1:0-6259 GCA_035569515.1 Candidatus Solibacter sp.
ACTCCGGCCACCCGCAGAGCACGGAGAGCAATAACGACGGCCATCGCAAGCGCTAAATCCGCATACCGCATCGGCCCTGGAGACAGGGCCGACTGCGAGGCGGATATTTTCCAAATCAGGAATCCACGCAAGAAATGTAAAGATCACGAATACTTAAGACTCAGTGAATTTGTGTTAGCCCGGTCATCTGCCTTCGTCTTTACTTAGTCCTACCTACCCGAACGGCCATGTCCCAAAAAAAAATTTGGCGCGGCCTAAAACAATTGAACCAGAATACGATTCCTTCTACCTTTTTTAGACCTGCAGGCGTAGTATTACCCGGTTTCGTCTGACAGATAAACAAAGCGACCATGCATCAGCCGGACAAAAATTCGGTCCAGTCGCCCCGGGAGGGCGCAGACAAACCACTCCCCCTATTTCGCCCGGAAGCTCTGGCGTCCCAGCAACAGAAGCTCTACGGCGAGATACTGCTGATCCGTCCGCTCTCGCTGACTTTTTTGGGATCGCTGGGAGTGGCTATTGCGGTCTGTGTGCTTGGCTTCTTGCTCTTAGGCCAGATCACGGAGAAGGCCCGCGTCTTCGGCGTCCTGTCAGGACACGAGATGCCCCAAGCCCGGACCGAAGTGGATTTATTTGTTCCAGACCGGCTCTTGAAATTCTTGCAGCCAGGTACCCGCCTGCTCTTGCGCGGTCCGGCTGACGAGCGGCAAAGCGTAACCGTTAAGCGGATATCAACCTCTATTGTCAGTCCCACAGAGATTCCTCAACAGCAGAGTGTGCTTGCTCATGGGCCCATGTACCGAGTAGTGGTAACACTTTCGCGGCCCATCAGCAGCCCATCTTCACTAGGCAATTCAGTAACAGACAGTTCAGTAATAGCGAATTCAGTAACCGCCGATTCAGCCAATGCCAGAGTCGAGGCTGAAGTCCCGCTTGGCAGGAAACGCCTGATCAGGTGGCTGTTCGAACGGTCAGGAGCCTGAGGAAAAGCTGAAAGTGAATCTCTCCGAACCCAAGAGTTCATTTCGAAGCAGGTTACCGCTCATCTTTCAGACGGAAGCCGCAGAATGCGGGCTGACCTGCCTGGCGATGATTGCCGGCTACCACGGCAAGGACATTGACCTGCCGGAGCTGCGCCGCCGCTTCTCCATCTCTCTGAGAGGCACCACGCTTGCACACATTATCCGGTTCGCTGACCGTCTCGACCTTACGGCCCGTGCCCTCCGCATCGAGTTAGAAGACCTGCCGATGCTGAAGACTCCGTGTGTCTTGCACTGGGACATGAGCCATTTTGTGGTCCTGAAAGGAGCCAACCGGAAATACGTTGTGGTGCATGATCCGGCGCTGGGCAAGCGTAAGCTGAGCTATGCGGAGGCCAGCCATCATTTTACCGGCGTCGCGCTGGAATTGACCCCTACACCCGCTTTCACCTCGCACGACGAATCGCGCCGCCTCAAGTTAAGGGATCTTACTGGCCGTATTGTGGGATTAAAGCGCGCGCTGGGACAGATCTTCGCGCTGGCCGCCGGACTGGAAATCTTCGCCGTCATCAGCCCGTTGTTTCTGCAACTGACGATTGATAAGGTGGTCGCCACCTCCGACCGTGACCTGCTGGTGACGCTGGGCATCGGCTTCATGCTGCTGATCGCCCTCCAGGCGGTGCTGGGCGGCATCAGGAGTTGGACCACACTCTATTTCGGCACGACATTAAAGCTTCAGTGGTATGCCAACATCTTCTCCCATCTGGTCCGTCTCCCCGTATCGTTTTTTGAGAAACGCTATTTTGGCGACATCATGTCGAGGTTCGAAAGCGCTGAAGCCATCCAACGGACCTTGACCAACAACTTCATTGAAGCTCTGCTGGATGGCATCATCTCCATTTTCGTGCTGGCCGTAATGTTTTTCTACAGCCTGAAGCTGGCCCTGGTTGTGGTGGTCAGCGTTTTGCTCTATGCGCTTCTGCGAAACATTGCCTATGGGCCGTTGCGCGGCTCCATGGAAGACCAGATCATCCGCATGGCCAAGCAGCAGAGCTTTTTTATTGAGACCCTGCGCGGCATTCGCACTATCAAGACCTTCGGCCGCGAAGACAATCGCAAAACCAAGTGGATGAACCTGCTGGTGGATACCACCAATGCCCAGGTTGCCACCGAGAAGCTGAACATCATGTTCCACTCCGCCAACGTCCTGATCTTCGGCCTTCAGACGGTCACCATCGTGTGGCTTGGAGCGATGCTGGTGTTGTACGGCACGTTCACGGTGGGCATGCTGTTTGCCTTTGTGACCTATCAGGAGCTGTTCAAATCGCGCATCACCGCGCTGGTAGACCGTCTGTTTGAGTTCCGTATGCTTTCGCTGCAGGCCCAGCGGCTGGCTGACGTGGTATTTGAAAAGCCCGAACCCAACCTCGTGGACGCTCCCCCGGCAGATCCAGCCGACAGCTTTATTGAAGTCAAATCGCTTTTCTTCCGCTATTCGGATATCGATTCCTGGCTGCTCGAAGATGTCAATTTGCGGATCGAACCGGGGGAGTGCGTCGCGCTGGTGGGTCCTTCCGGCGCGGGGAAATCAACCCTGCTCAAGCTTATGGCGGGCCTGCTCATTCCGCAGGCAGGCGACGTTATTATTAGCGGCCATTCGGTGTGTACCAGCCGCGCCGCCGTCCTGGGCAGAGTTGGCTTTGTGTTGCAGGATGACTCTCTCTTCAACGGCACCATCAGCGAGAACATCTCATTTGCCGCTGACGTTCCCGACATGGAGCGCGTGGAGGAGTGTGCGCGCCTGGCATGTCTCGATGACGACATACGGGCCATGCCCATGGGCTACAACACGCTGATTGGAGACATGGGAGCGGCGCTCTCCGGTGGGCAGCAGCAGCGGCTCTTGCTCGCGCGCGCCCTCTATCCGGAGCCCTCCATCCTGATCCTGGATGAGGCCACCAGCCATCTTGACGTGCCGACGGAGCAGCGCATCGCCGCCATGCTGACTGAACTGAAGATGACGCGGGTCTTCGCAGCACACCGTCCGGACACCATTGCGATTGCCAACAGAGTGATCTTTTTAAACCGCGCCGTAACGCCCTCGGGAAAGAATAGCCCTTATCTGCGATCAACCGGGTTTGGATCCGGCAATGGATCCAACATTGAGAAAGGAGAAGAATATGTCGAATCGTGAAACCAATCGAGTGCTCGGCCGTACCGGTGCTCGAGAGCTATCCGCGGAAGAGGCCGCCAAGGTTACCGGCGGTAGTTGCACCTTCCGCACAACATTCGTACATGGCGCTGCTGTCGATACGTTGGTGGACAACTGCATGTAGATACGTATCGATCGGTACAAACTAATTTCTGCACAGCCCTTCACACAGCCGGACGATTTGATGGTAACGGCTGCGGTGACGGTTAGGCGAATATCAACTCGGATGATTCCGTGCTGATCTTTCCCTGTGCGTGGCGGTTCAGCAAAGCCGCCATCGCACAGGTGCAAACAAAATTTGCATTGGCCAGCAGCACCCCAATGCAAAGTACCTGCTGAATAACTGAACCCAAGGAGAACTCCATGTCAGACGCAAGAGAAACCAGGGTACTCGGCCGCATCGGCGCCCGCGAGTTGACCCGGGAAGAGCTTGAATACGTAAGTGGCGCGGGAACACTCCACACCAACAACTGCACGATCAACCTCAGCACCGGCACCAGAGATGGAGACGCCTGCTAGATCGGTTTAAGAAATACTATGTCCTGCGAAAGGTGGAAGAACGGGCCTTTAGGCCCGTGTTAATGCCACTACGAGATCGGGGCTTCAGCCCCGGTGGCCGAGGGCGGCGGAATTTTCGAGGAGACAGTATTTCCTAAAAAGCTATAGCTGGTCTGTCAGTCACTCCATCACACGAGTTAGCGGACGATGCTACTTCGCCCGTTGAATTAATGAAAAGCTTGGACCCGGTATCGGGTCCAAAAATCGAAAGGAGAAATGAATGTCAAATGACAATAGAGTCCTCAGCCGTTTAGGCGCACGCGAGTTAACCCAGGAAGAAACCGACCGCGTGAGCGGCAGCAGGAGCATAGGAACGCAGACGGGCTGCACCTTGCCTGGTCTAAACTTGTCTTTCTTTGATGGCGACCCTGGGGATGGTTGTCCTCCATTAAGGTAATTCGAGGAGGACTGAAACGCGCATCTGGCCGGCAGCAATACTCCTGCTCCCGGTTGAATGGGCGTCCCACCGCTGTTTCAACAAATCTGTAACTAACCTGGGCCCGGCGACGGGCCCAAAAAATGAAAGGAGAACCGAGGGGAAATCAAAAAGAGTTCCTGGCCCCACGGGTGCTCCCAGCTTAAATGGAGAGAGAAAATGAAAATCGTAGTCTTGGCCCACGCAAATGATAACCATACCGCCCCCATCAAGTGGGCTGCGGAGCAAGCCGGATTCAAAGTGGCGTGCTGGGGTGGATTGTCGTGGACAGAGAAACAGCAGGCATCCGCATCTTTCAACGAAGGGGCCTCCATGACTTTGGGGCCACACTCTGTGGATGCGGGCGATGTAGTATGGATCCGCAGGCCCCAACCTGCCGAGATGAATCCCCGGGTGTCCGAATCGGACAAGGCGTTTGCTGAAGGGGAATATCGCTGGTTTCATTACTCCCTCGCTTATCTGTTTGAGACCCTGCCGGTCAGGGTGGTCAACAAGTACTCCGCTTCCCGTTTTATCAACAACAAGTCGGTGCAGCTCTTGTTGGCGAAAAAATGTGGAATGCATGTCCCCGAAACTCTCATGTCGAACTCTCCCGCGGAGGTAAAGCGGTTTCTGCAAAAGAGCGGCAACCGGACCATTTGCAAGGCCTTCTTCCCGCATGTCTGGAAAAAAGATAGTGGTGGTGTGGCGGTCACCGAGACATTTGAAATAACAGCAGACAGCCTGCCCGCCGACGAAGTGCTCACCTATGCTCCGGCGATTTACCAACACATGGTTGTGAAGAAGTTCGATGTGAGAATGGTCCTTTTGGGTACAACGGTTTACTCGTATGCCCTTCACAATCCCAAGGGCGCGCTCGATTGGCGGCAGGATGCCGGCCAGGGACTGGTTGAGGTGGAAATCATCGATACCCCTCCACAGGTGGAGCAGGCCATGCTGGCTTTTGCCAGGGAGGCGGGAATCACCTTCGGCTCGGCCGATTTTGCCATCGACAATGAAGGCAGATGGTGGTTCCTGGAGATCAACGAGCAAGGTCAATTCCTGTGGCTCGACCAGTTCAATCCCAAGGTCAACATGCAGCAAAAATTTCTCGCGTTTCTTACCTTGCCGGAAGGAGCGTCGCGGCAGGCGATTGAAAAGCAGCAGTCCATCTTCCCCTCCATGAGCGACTACGATAAGACCGGCCTTCAGAATCAGCTTGAGCCGGAAGTCCAGGCTGGAGTGGGATTCGTATCCACAGAACCGTGAGTGGTAGTAGCATCATCTACCGAACGTTTACTCAATCAATCTGGAGCTTACCGATGATCTGTTCTCTGCGCGCCCGCACGCGTCTTCTATTTCTAATCGTTGTCGGTTTACTGGCATCCATTGCCGAAGCCCGCGTCGTCCGCGTTGAGATCATTTCACGCGCCGACATTCAGGATGGCAAGCCCTTTGGGACCGCCGGAGCGTACGAAAAAGTCACCGGCCGCGTGTACTTTGCCGTAAGCCCTGCCAACCTCCACAATCGGCAGATCGTGGATCTTGATAAGGCCGAGCGCAACAGCCAGGGTGAGATTGAATTCTCCTCTGACTTTTATCTCCTCCGGCCCAAAGACATAGATAAAGGAAACGGAGCGGTGCTCTTTGAGGTCTCCAACCGGGGTGGCAAGGGAATTCTCCGGATCGTCAACGGAGGTAGTCCTTCCGCGGAATTCGGAGATGGATTCCTGATGCGCCAGGGTTTCACCGTGGCGTGGCTGGGATGGCAATTTGATCTGGCTGACCAGAACCAGAACGTGCGTCTTACCGCGCCTGTGGCCCACGACTCCGGAAAAGCAATTCACGGACTCGTGCGCTCCGACTTCACGCCCGCCGCGAAACGCGACGACATGCCTCTGGGACACATCCTGCTCGGCCCCACCGGAGGCCAGAGCTACGCCGTAGATGATCCTTCGAGCTCTCTCAATGTTCTTACGGTACGCGACACGCCCACCGGTCCGCGACAAACTATCCCTCGCAATCAATGGAGCTTCGCGCACCAGGTAGATGGCAAACTCGTAGATGACCCGCACTTCATCCACCTGAACACCG
>DATMMY010000016.1:0-7960 GCA_035569515.1 Candidatus Solibacter sp.
GCAGGATGCCGGGAAGGTTGGGCTCGGGAAAGGCCTTCAAATATTTCTGGCCGGCCGCGTTGATCTGGCCTGACGGAATCATGTTGCCCGCAAAGGGCGCGCAGGTCAGCGGGTTGTAGATAGCGCCATTCACCGGAACTACCGCGCCGCATCCCGTAAGAGAGGCAGGAGTGGTGGTGAGACCAGTTCCCAGCAGTTCGGAGAAATCACCGTTGCGCATTTTATCCGTGGGCACGGTGGCAAACTCAGGGTTCAGGGGACGGTCCTGGCGAAGTCCCTGATAGTCGGCAAAAATGAACAGCTTGTTTTTGAAGATCGGCATGCCCAGGGTTCCGCCAAACTGGTTGCGCTTGAACGGGGACTTTAGGACCTTTTTTGTGACTGGATCGGGCGTGCCGAAGTAGGCATTGTTCGCATCAACAGCGCTATTACGGAGAAACCAGAAAGCCGATCCGTGGATCTGATTGGTTCCCGACTTGAGCGAGGTCTGGATGATTCCGCCACCGGCCCTGCCGAATTCCGCCGGAGCAACCGAAGTGCTGACGCGAAATTCCTGGATGGCTTCCGCCGGTGGGAAGAAGTTGATGCTGTTGACCAGGGACTCGTTGTTGTCCACGCCATCAAGGAGGAAGTTGTTGGCCTGCGCGCGCAAGCCGTTGATCGAGAGCGCTGCGCCTCCGGTCTCGCCATTACGGAACGTCTCAACGTTGTTGTTGGTACCGCTCGCCTGGCTTTTATACTCGCCGCGAGTTACGCCGGGAGTGAGCAGGGCGAGTTGCGTAAAATTGCGGCCGTTGAGAGGAAGTTCAGTCACCTGGCGTCCCTGGATCACTTCGCCCGTAGAAGAACTTTCGAGGTCTACAAGGGGGACCTCGGCGGAGACATCAACCGTCTCTGTGGTCGCTCCAACCTGGAGCTGAAGGTTGACCTCTCTGGCCTGGGAGACTTCCATGATGAAGTCGGCAGTAGACGACTTGAAGCCCTGGCTCTTGGCCTCAATTTTGTAGTGGCCGCGCTGCACGCCATCGAAGTCATAAACGCCTTGAGCGCTTGTGGCCGCAGTCTGGCTGTGGGCGGTATCCTGATTGGTCAGCACCACGGTCGCTCCCGACAGCAGGGCTCCGTGCGGGTCAGTCACGGTGCCGCGCACCCGGCCCGTATCCGTTTGGGCAAACAGGGCCGCCGGCAACAACAGCAGCAAGAAGGGCAAAAGAATCCTCATGGAGCGCAAAATACCGTTTTCCATCGTGCAGTGACTGTTTCGTCCTGACATGGTGTGTCCTCTCATTTTTTGGAGTGCTTACTGGTGACCGCCGGGTACCGGAAGGCCCGTACCCTTGGCTCTACGACCCAAGCCAGCAAGTTGTACCAGATATTTGCAAAATTTATTGCGCTAATTCGATTCCCTGATTGTGGTAGGTGCGATTATGCTGTACAACTGTTGGGAAATTGGTAATTGGGTAATTTAGTAATTGCGTAATTTGAAAATCAAAAGCGAAAATCTCCCAGCGCTAACAGAGGGATATTAGGCCGAAGTCCTTGCGCAGTTAGTTAGATAAACATTTTCAGATAAACATTCTCGCTAGAAGCAGGAGTGAGCGCACCTTGTCCGCAACCAATGGCTTCCTTTCAACGGCAGCCGCCTATGTCGCTGAGGGAAGAGACCGAAGATCTCCTGCGGCGAAGGTGTTGCCTGAAGACGAGATGCTCATGTTGCGCATTCAGGCGGGAGAGGAGCAGGCGCTTGGACTGCTTCTGGAACGGTATGCCAATATCGTTCTGGGTATCGGATTGAAGGTCCTGCGCGACCGGGAAGAAGCCGAGGAACTGGTACAGGACGTTTTCTTTCAGGTCTACCGGAAATGCCAGCTCTTCGATCCCAACCGGGGCACGGCGCGCGCGTGGCTGCTCCAGACTGCCTATCACCGTGCTTTTGATCGCCGGGAATACCTCCAGCTGCGCCGCTTCTATGACAGCCGAAGTGTCGAAGACGTTGCCGAGGAGATGCGGGCATCTTCTGACGTGGAATATGAAGCCCAGATAAGCCAGGGCGAGGCAATACTCCGCAGGGCGTTCGAAGGGTTGAGTGAAAGGCAGCGTCAGACCCTGACGCTGTTTTTCTTTGAAGGTTACACCCTCAGGGAGATCAGCGAGCATCTGAAGGAGTCATTGGCCAATATCCGCCATCATTATTATCGCGGCCTGAAACATCTCAAAGACAATCTGGACATCGCAACGTTGGCAACCGGCAGGCAGACGTACCATGGATTTTAAACCAAGGGATTTTGAATCAAAGTCTCCACAATCGCGCAAGCGCAAGGGTTGCGAGGCCTATGCCGAACTCTGCGCCTTGTTCACCACCGGCAGCTTAACAGCCCGCGAGCAGGCGGAGTTGAACGAGCATCTGCTCGACTGCAAATCATGCGCGAAGCTTCTGCTCGAGTATCGCGCAGTCGCAAAAGCAGGCATCGCATTGCTCGCGCCCATCGACCAGCCCGGAGCGGCAGGCGCCCAGAGGCTCTGGTCCCTCGAAAACGCAAAAAAACAATTGTTGAACCGCGTTGAGGCCGAGAAGGCCATGAGCCGGCCTGAATTTGTCCCGGAGCCGCTGCCAATAACCCGGAAGTGGATGAGGATGCTCGTACCTCGAAGTCAGATCCTTCTTGGAGCCGCTGCCGTGGTGCTGCTGGTAGTGCTTACGGGCTTTGCATACCGTTTGGGACAGCTCAGGGGAGTCCGCATGGCCCATGAGACGGCGCAGTCAAGCAGCCCGGCGGAGCCGCAACGGGCGGCCCGAGCGGCAAACGCAGATCCCGCTCAGTCTTTGCTGCAGGAGCGCCTAGCGGCACAGAGCCGCGAAGTACAAAGGCTCGAGCTGGAGTTGAAACGGCAGATGACTGCGATTTCCGAATTCCAGGCATCATTCCACGCGTCATTCCATGCGTCATTCCATGCACCCCGGGAAAAACTTCAGCACGATACTCAGGAACAGAGTGCAACCATCATGGCGCTTGGTTCGGACAAGGCTGCCCTGACCAGAGAACGCGATGCGCTGAATCACCAGTTGCAGGAGACCCAAAATGCCCTGGCGTCCGCGCAACAGCGCCTGGATGTCTTGCAGCAAGAGCAGAGTCGGCAACTTCTGCGCGCCGCCAGTCTTCAGAAACGCGTGGACGAACTTTCGGCCGACCTGAGAGAAGGACAAGAGACCCTGCAACACCAGGAAAAATTCGTTGCATCCGACCGGGGTGTCCGCGAGTTGATGGGCGCCAGGGACCTCTACATCGCTGACGTATTCGATGTTGACCGGGACGGGAAAATGCGGAAGCCTTTTGGGCGGGTGTTTTACACGGGCGGCAAATCGCTGATCTTCTATGCGTTTGATCTCGATCGGCAGCCGGGCACACGCGAAGCCGGCACATTCCAGGCATGGGGAAGACGAGGCCCAGGGGACAAGCATCCGTTCAACATGGGCGTCCTCTCTCTAGACAACGCAGCCAACCGGCGCTGGGCGCTGCATTTTGACGATCCTGAAGTTCTGGCCAAACTCGATGCCGTGTTTGTGACCGTGGAACCCGGAAGCGGGGGACAGAAACCGACCGGCAAACAGCTTTTATTCGCGTCCTTGAGGATCCCGCCGAATCATCCGTGAGAAAGAAATATCAGCCGCGGATTTGCGCGAATAAACACGAATGGAAACGATGACCAAGGCCAAGAAACAGTCTTCTCTTCGTCATTCGTTCTCTTATTCCCAATTCGTGTTTATTCGCGTTTATTCGTGGCCAAAAACGTTTCGATGCGTCTGTTTTCTTCTGGCGTGCGTGTCAACGGCCTCCGTCCTACTGCCCGGCCCATCGCTGTTTGCGCAGAGCTTCAATGCTGCTGTTACCGGACGCGTGCTTGATCCGGGAAATGCGATCATCGCCGGCGCTGAAATTACGGTCATTAATACGGAAACCAAGGTCCGTTACACGGGCCGCTCGAATGAAGATGGCATCTACCTGGTCTCCGACATTCAGCCGGGCACCTACCTCGTGCAGATCTCGAAACCCGGCTTCAAGGTCGTTTTGAAACCAGACGTGACTTTGCACATCGAATCGGTGGTCGCGCTTAATTTCACGCTCACAGTTGGATCAATTTCGGAAAGCATCACTGTACTGGGCGGCGCGCCGCCCGTGAATACCGAATCGGGTTCCATGGGGAATGTAATTGAAGGCCGCCAAGTCACGGAGTTGCCGCTCAATGGGCGCAACTTTACCCAACTCGCGCTGCTGACGCCGGGCGTGACCCGTGGGGCCTACGGGGACAACGCCAGCGGTGGGGGTTCCGGCACGAACACAGAAACTTTTCGCAACTCGGAAACCGGCAGCGCGGCGCTGTCTGTGAACGGACTCAGGCCCCAGGCCAATAATTTTATTTTGGACGGGCTCGACAACAATGAGTCCCTGGTCAATACCATCGCCTTCTTTCCGCCTGCGGAGGCAATTCAGGAGTTCAGGGTCAGCACCAGCGTGGCTCCGGCGCAGTTCGGACGCGCGGGAGGGGCGATTGTTGAAACTTCCATTCGGTCAGGCACGAATGAAATTCATGGTTCGGCTTTTGAGTTTCTTCGTAACAGTGTCCTGGATGCAAACGATGCTTACTTCGGCACGCCCAACCCGCTTACCGGCAAAGTCGCGAAGCTGCCGTTTCGCCGAAACCAGTACGGAGGCACTCTGGGCTTGCCGGTCCTCAAGAACAAATTGTTTTTGTTTCTCGATTACCAGGGATTGCGCTCAGAGCGAAGCCGCGAACCTGAATTTGTAACCGTGCCAACCGCCTTGATGCGGCGGGGAAACTTCTCAGAATTGTTGGGCACAGGGCTGACCTCGACGCCGGATCCAAAGCTCACCGGCTGCAACAATGTTGTGCCCGTGAACGGAGCCATTTACGACCCGCTCACCTGCGCTCCCTTCATGGCCAACGTTATTCCAGCCAATCGGCTGAACCAGACCGGCCTCAACTATCTCAACGCCTTTCCGCTGCCCAATGTTCCCGGACGAATCCAGAACAATTACCAGGCGCAGCGCAGGGAGGTGAAGAACTTTGATGATTTCGACGCCAGACTGGATTACGCGCCAGGTGGAAGCGACCTGCTGTTTCTGCGCTACAGCTTCGCCCAGGACCGTTTTTCGCTGAGCTCCCAGTTTCCCGCCCTGCCTTCAGGCTTTGGCGCCGGATCAACTCCAACCGATCTCCACGCCCTTGCTGCCGGTCACACCCGGGCATTTTCCACCAACCTGGTGAACGATGTCCGCTTTGGGTACTCCCGTGATTTTTTTGCCTTTGAGCCGCCATTTGCAGACCGGCCGCTGGCGGCCAGTCTTGGTATTCCGAATGCGAATCGCTCGCCGTTCCTGGGAGGCGGTGCGCTCATCGGCGGCAACAGTACCCAGCTTCAGTTCACCGGAGATGGCGGTCCCTATGCCGTTCACGAGAGTACATGGCAGGGCAACGACAACGTCTCATGGACCACAGGCCGGCATACGTTTCGTTTTGGCTTGAACGTGATCCACCGCCAGGTCAATTTTTTCCAAGGCAATTTTGCCAAGGGTTTCTTCGCCATTGGAGGCGTTACCGATACTGGAAGCGGGCGCTTCACCGGGTATGACGTCTCCGAGTTGCTCGCCGGATTCACCGATTACCAAATCGGCGCAGGCTCCGCAACCTTTGCCACGGCAAGCTGGGAAACCGGCTACTACGTTCAAGATGATTGGCGGCTGACGCGCCGGTTGAACATCAATCTTGGCTTGCGATACGAGCTGGATACCTATCCGGTGGAGGACAACAATCGCCAGTCGAACTTTGATGTGGTCTCCGGCTCGCTCCTTCTTCCTGGGCAAAACGGCCTTCCCCGGAGCCTGATCCGGACAGACCGGAACAACTGGTCGCCCCGGATCGGCTTTGCCTATGATCTATCCGGCCAGAGCAAGACTATTCTGCGCGGAGGTTATGGAGTTTTTTATTTTCTGGACCGCGGTGGAGTCGGCAATCAACTGAGCAACAATCCCGATTTCAACGGCGCCGCCATCTACCAGGCAGTGGATGGATTGCGCTTTACGCTTTCCGGTTCGGCCCCCAACGGGACCAATGACAGCCGAGCAGCGGTCAATCCGCTGCCAGTGGCAGGTCCTGTGACGAACCGCACGGCCCCGCGCAACGCCAGCGTGATTGCAATATTGCCTGACAATGGGATCTCGCGGGTCCAGCAGTGGAATCTGCAACTGGAGCGGGAGCTTGGCGGCGATGCCGCGCTGGACATTGCCTACGTGGGGGCCAGATCAGACCACCTCATGACGTGGTTCAACCTCAACAATCAGATTCTGAACATGCCAGCGGGCGCCACGCTGTATGCAGGAACGGGCCTGACCGTAAACGTGGGTTCAGCCTCAGGCCTGGCCCACTACGATGCTCTGCAAGTACACCTGAAGCAACGTTTTGCCAGAGACATGCAATATACGGTGTCGTACTCCTGGTCGCACACGCTCGACAACTCAAATGGCCCTTTCAGCGTTACGGGAGGCAACACAAGAATTTTCGTCTTGCCCGGACGCAGCGCAGATCTGTCAGCAAATTACGGCAATTCCGACCAGGACCAGCGCCACGTGCTGACGCTGAGTACGATGTACGAGCTGCCGTTCGGACACGGCAAAAAATTCGGACCGACAGGAAACGGTTTTTTAAGTTCCCTTGCGGGCGGATGGCAGTGGAACAACATCGTGACGCTTGGCACGGGAACGCCCTTCGACATCTTTATCAACGGAAGCCCGTTGAACCGGCCGGACTACCTGGGAAAAGCCGGGAACGGGATGCAAGGTTTTACCGGCGGCGGGCTGCGGTGGATCAACTTTGGCTCCTTTGCCTCGCCACCCGTGAACGCAAGCGGCGTGTTTACGCGCCCCGGCACGCTGCCGCGCAATTTCTTCCACGGTCCGGGCATCCAGACCTGGGACATGTCTCTCTTCAAAACGTTTGAAGTCAACGACCGGGTAAGATTCCAGTTTCGCACGGAAGGATACAACATCTTAAATACGCCACAGTTTACGAATCCCGACGCCAATCTGAGCGACGGCCCAAACAACTTTGGAACGATTCGGGCGACGCGGGCGTTCTCGGAAAGGCAGATTCAATTGGCACTGCGGATTACGTTTTAGTAGACAGCCGTTAGTACTTAGCCTTTAGCCATTAGTACTTAGCCCAAGGAAGAAAAATCTACGATGCTGCAGGTTTCGCAGATTGGGAGTCAGATTGCACACTATTCAAAGGTATTTGGAAGGTATCGTCTACAACAGAAATGGTCTAAAGATTTTTAGGTTGGTCTAAAAACCTTGAGCGTTGTCCGATTGCCAGGCTTCGCCTAGCCACTCTGCAACGGGAGTGTTCAGTGCGAAGTGCATGGAAATGTCTTCCGGGGAAACTGCCTTCCAGTCACTCTCGTCCTGACAGACGCCGATCTGATTCAGGGTCCGAAATTCAACATCGCCATGACAAATCCGGTACTCGTTTCCGGGCGTGCCATATTCGGATGCGATACGCAGATGTTGCGGCCACGTAAGTAAGACCATCCTCTCCCCCGGTCTGCGAAAGGAGAGGCTTTGCTGGTACCCGCGTCGCCTCTCCACATCGCCTTATTTGCAGCATTATTTATGTTAGATGCCGAACATTTTTTCAGGATGGGTTGCCTCAAAAAATTATCCAGCTTGGGAAAATGCATACGAAAGAGCAAGCAGAGTCACTCAATGAGAGCGGGACCAGCGAGGAGCTGCAGCTCACCCCATCCCGGAACTCTTAGCCTGTGCTGTTCTTTTCGGTTCCTTTATGGGACGAAGGATTGGTGTGACCGGGACCTTCAGTCCCACTTCTGTCACGGGCTCGGGAACCTCAACCTTGACGGTGACGGTAAACAGAAGGGCGACAACCG
>DATMMY010000017.1:0-12761 GCA_035569515.1 Candidatus Solibacter sp.
TTCCACCTAGATCAACTGCATTCACCTAGTCAACTGCATTACTCGTTTGTTTCATTGGGATCCCAGGTCAGTGAGGCTCCCGAGCCTTCCTGGACTTTGCCGGACAGGCCGCCCTCCAGTTCGTTGGGGTCGCCGCCTGCCAATTCGATCTTGCGATGCTGGATCTCCCGGATTCCCTTCAGGATTGCGGTTTCAGCCTCAAGATACTGCTCTTCTGTGATCTCGCCTTCTTCAAGACGAACCTGCAGGGCAAGAAGCTCCTCTTTCAAGGGGGCATCATCAGTCCATTGCTCTTCCGCAACCTTGAGCAAGGTCCGCATAATGAAGTTCCAGCCCTTGAATGGGGCGAGCAGCAGATCGTCTATGATGAACAATGCTTCTAGCTCCTAGCTACTGGCTTCTAGCTTCAGGCTTTTTGCTTCTCAGCCCTTAGTCATTAGCCTTTAGTACTTAGCCCAAACCCTTTTTTTGAAGACCGACACGGACGACTTGTGCGGCCCTGGCTCCGATCACCCGATGTATAGCCTGCACTGAGGCGCGCCGAAGTGATTACCCGATCATCCGATCTTCTCAGCTCGACGTTCCTCTTTCCAGTTTCAGGCGTATGTTCACGAAGTTGTAGGGCGGCCAGGGGCCTGTGTATTTGAAGTTCAGGCGTTCGCCGAATTTTTGGGCTACGCGGTTTACGGCGGCATCAAACTCCGTTTCACGCTCCTTCTGGATGAGGAAGGCGGCGTTCATGATCATTTTATCGCCAATCGGCTTGTTGTCGCGGGAGGCCACGCATACCGCGCGCAATCCGTCGTAAATCTCGCGCACATAGCTGGCGGCCAGCTCGGCCAGGGCCTTGTCAATCATGCGGCCCAATTGCATGCGGGCAAAATAGGTGGATTGCAAGTGCTTGCGCGTGAGCTCCTGGTGGAACCGATGGATCTCTTCATGCTCCCGCTTCAGCTCTTCGATGATGCGGTCGCGGTCCCAGGTAACTTTGAGGCCGAACTCCAGCTTGCCGGTCATCTGCTTGAGCACGTCTTTGAGGGAGCTATAGATACTCTTGAGCACCTCGCGGATATCGTCGTCAGTACGAAAGACGGTGCCAAAGCTCATGGGGATGATGGTGTAGTTTTTCATGACCGATTCAATGACATGCTCGTGGGCCAGGGCGTTGTCGCGGGTGGGATCGTAGATAAACACCGGGGTGCGGCTGACCACGGCCGCGATGTCGCCATAGTGGGCGGTGTAAACATCTTCATTCACGCCACCGATGCTGCTCTTGCCGAAGCTTACAGGCGCGCGGCACTCGATCACCCCATACACGTACCTGCCTTCTTGCTGGGTACGATTGGGGACCTCAGCTCTTGCCGCGACCGCCTGCGGAACGCTGTCGAGCACCGCTCCCGGATGATTGTTGTCTGCCTTGACCGTCGCCTTGCGAACTGGTGCTGCTGTTTTCTTTGTCGTTTTCCTGGTTGGGCTCATCGTCTCTCCCCAGCATCTTTGAGGTGGTAGCCAAAAATTCTTCAATCTCAATGGGTTTGTACATGATTCCAATGTTTTGGGCAGCAGCCTCATCGGCCGTCTCCGTGGTGGCATAGCCGGTGAGAAGGACTGCCGGAACTTTTGGATTGCGCTTTCGGGCGGCAGCGATTACTTCAAAACCCGTATGCTGCTCTTCCAGAGAATAATCGCACAAAATTGCGTCAAAGCTCCTTCTCTCGACGGCTGCAATGGCGTCCCGCGAAGTCCCGCAGGACGTAACTTCATATCCTTGCCGTTCGAGAATAAGCTGGTAGGTGATCAGCACCGAGGCGTCATCGTCAACTACCAGGACCCGATATGTGCTTGCCGAACTCACAGTTTCATTACCGGCAAATCAATCCTGAAAACTGTTCCTACGCCGGGCTTGCTCCGAACCGAAAGCTTGCCGGCATGGTTCTGGATGATCCCTTTGACGATCCAGAGGCCCAGTCCGGTGCCTTTTTCTCCCTTGGTGGTGACAAAGGGCTCAAAAATTGTGCGAATCATCTCCTGCGGAATCCCGCTGCCGGTATCGGCTATTAGAACCCGCACCCAGCCGTGGAGATCATCGGGGCTGGGAATGTGACGCGAGCGGATGACCAGCCGGCCCCCGTTGGACATGGCATCCCTGGCATTGATGACCAGGTTGGAAAGCACTTGCCGGATCTGGTCGGCGGCGATTACGGCATCGGGCAGCGGGCGGAGATCGGTTTTTATCTCCACGTTCGCGCGCTGAAGCTGACGATTCAAGAGCAGCAGCGTATCCTCAATGATGATATTTACATTGACGGGCTTGACCTGCTCGGTGTTGCGGTAGAGGCCCAGCATCTGCCGGACAATGCGCGCCACCCTCTCAGTTTCCGACTTGAGGATGTTGTACACCGGCATGGCACTCTCCGGGACGGCGCCGGCGAGCAGGTAAATGGCATTCTTAATGGCCTCCATGGGGTTGTTCACCTCATGGGCAATGGTCGCGGCGAGCCTGCCGGTGGCAGCGAACTTCTCAATCTCCAACATGCGCCGCTCTACCTTAAGCTGCTCAACCTTGCGCAACGCGGTCAGATCACGCAGAACCGTGACGGTGTATGAGACTTGCCCGCGCTCATCGAAGATTTTTCCAGAGCGGGCATCGTACTCAATCTCCTGTTTTATCGCCGGATTCACAAGCTTCAAAGGCGCGGTTTCGCGCTCGGCAAACGAGTAGGTGAAAGAGGTGATATAAGCGGCAAGCTGATTTTGGTTCTTGATCTGCATGGCATCGCTGGCCGCCTCGGTGAACGCCCCAAATAGGTCCTGGGCCAGCGGGTCCACCAGTACGATTTTGGCCTCGCTGTCGCAGACCACAATGGGATCGCCCACGTTTTCGATAATGAGGTTCAGGCGGTCGCGGTCCTGGCGGACAACCTCTTCGGCTTCACGGAGCTTGTCGTAATTGGCGCGTAATTCCTGGTCGGCCCGGCGAAGATCGGTGACGTCGCGCATGACGGTCACAGTGCCGAGCTGGATGCCATCAGGCCCATACGTGGGGGCGGAAACGGCCTCAAACAGCATTTCTTCGCCTTCAATCGCATCTACCAGGGTCAGATCGCGGTGAGCATCCGTCCCGGAGACCAGCATGGAGGAGAGCGCTGCCGAGAACAGGAGGTTGTTGAGTTCGACGGCGCGTACCAGGCCTTCCGTCATCTCATCGGGCACCCTGAAGAAGCGCTCGGCGGCCTTGTTCTGCATAATGACCCGGTGCTGGGTGTCGGTAAGGATGACAGGGTCAGCCATGCTCTGCATGACCGTACCCATCTGCGCGATGGTAATTTCCATGTCGCGCATGCGGTTGTAATAATGCTCAACCTTGAAAAGCCGCGAGAGATAACGGTTTGCCAGGTCGATCAGGTCGCCCAGTTCCGTCAAATCCTGCTCGGTGGAGTGCTTTGGCAACTCCACAACCAGGGCGGCTGCGTAGGCGCGCATGTCGCAGGTAGAACAAACCTGTTCTTCCAGACGGATACGCTTTTCCTTGCGGAAGTTCTGCACCGCCAGACAGCTTCCGGTGCGGATGCGGTCCGCCTCCCAACACAGATTGCGGTTCGAATAAAGAATAGGATGGACGTAAATGGGCTGGTTATGAATGACACTCTTGTGCAGGACCGCCGGGCGGGTGGTCTGGAGAACTCCCACGAGTGAGTGTTCTGACATCCACAGGGCCGTGGCAAATTTTTCCAACTGCTGCCTGGGCCATTTCAATGCGGCAGCCGGGGTAATGTCGCCCGTATCGAAATTAACGTCTACGGCCAATGCGCGCGGATAGCCCAGCGCAATGATCTCTTCCAGCAACAGAGGAAAAATCTCCTCTGAGCGCTCCGCTTCAAGCAGACGAAGGACCGCCGGGCGTCGCTTAGCGGTCACGCGCCGCCCGTTGATACGTTCAGGCTGTAACCGCACTTCGGCGGTTGCCATACGAGCCCCCACCTAATCTCACCGCCGCCTGCGCGACGGACGCGGAGCTGGACGACGCACCGGTTCGATTGTAGTCGGCTTGGCAGGCTTGACGCCTTCATCTTCTTCCGCTTCACCTTCAGCCAGGGTCGGCCTGGAAACCAGGCCTGTGAGACCCACAGCATCAGCATACTTGAGATAGGTGTCGATTGACGCTACCACCACGCGCGCCTCAACCGTGATCAGGTCAATACCAACCAGGGAGATTCGGACCCAGGCGTCAATCACGATGCCTTTGTCTAATACCCGGTCTAATACATCAATAAGACTTGAACCGCCGGATACGCGTTCAACGGCCATCAAGGGCCTCCTTCAGGAAAAATTAAGACTTCTATTTCGCACGTTTGCGACGTACGGGTTGATTGCGTTTCGCCGTTTTTGCCTGCCCAGGGGGCGGAGCAGGCAGTTGCACGCGCCGACCGCTAGAGTCAGGCAAAGAAGCGGTTAAGTTGGGGTCGTACTTCCACCAGTTCAGCCCAATCTGTTCAGCTTTATCCACAGAGCAGACCAGCAAACGGATACGAATGGTCAACAGTTCAACGTTGGCCAGAGAGATGCGAATATCACCGGCGATCACAAGACCTTTGTCGAGCACTCGGTCGAGAATGTCGAGCAGGTTTGTTGTCCCGGAAACCGTAGGAACTCTTTGCATGTTATCTCAGGAAAACCGGAGAAGATCGCACTTTGGGGGACAGAGTCAACGCGACCTACGCCACGCATCCTAACGACCCCAATGCAGACTGTCAACCCTATCCGCTTGCAATTAAATGCTTCGGTCTCAACTTACTCACCTGTAGGGGGAGAACTGGTAATCTATGTTGGATGCAAACGGCTATCATGCAAGTTGGCCGCGGGTGGGCAATCTTTTCCACGTAGTGCAATTTAGCCGTCTAACAGATTTCCCAGAGGCCCCAATTCCAGGTTCAAATCCTCAGGTTTCAGCCCAAAAGCGGCCGCAATTTCATGGACCTTCATTTCCAGCCGCATCATGGCCTGCCCCATTTCTTCAACCTTCGCTTCATCCAGCGAGCCACCTTCCATTCGCCGGATGGCCTGGCGCTCCAACAGGCGGCGCAGCAGTTCTATCAGGCTAAGCACCAGCCGGGCCAGCCCCTGCTCAATGTTTTCCGGCGAACAATCAATCCGATCAATGGCCCCCTCTCCAACGGCCCGCAGTTCGCGGTTGAGGTCGGAGACGGCCGCGGCAATCTCCTGAGGCGTAACTTTGCGAACGTCCGTCATTTGAGCACATCCATCATTTGAACACGCGTCATTTTTGACCCGCTACTTCCGGCATCTTAACCGATTCACTCAAAAACTCCGCCGCAGGCCATGGCCCGCTCACCCGTCTCTCCAGAGAATCCGGCATTTTGACGCCTTGCGCCGTGGTCCTGAACAGATCTTCTTGCCCCCGCTGCACCTGGCAATAAATCCGTTTCCCGTTCTTGACCTCCTTGATCCGGAGGCCGGCGCTCACAGGCGATAACGCAGTATGTAGATTGCCGCCAAATTCGTCCAGGAGATGCTGCAAGCCTGCCTTTTGACGCAGATAGGCGCTTCCTGAACTCAAGTCCGGAAGGCCCGGAGACTTAAAGAAAATAATACACTCCATCTGCACGACATCTTGCAGACGCTCCAGATCCGCAATAAAACCACTTCCATGCCGGGCAACAAAGTCAGCCAGAGATTGCTGATGGTCAAAAATAGAAAGAAGCCGGAAAGGAATTACCGCGGTTTGCTTAAACAGGTGATGAACGGTCTGGTGGAATTCTATCGCCTTCCGCTGAAAAGTAGACGGCTCAAACGGCCATTCTACTTCTGACCATAACAGCCGCAACTCATCGTGCTCCAGGACGTTCACTGTGGCCCCGCCAACTCCCGAAGCAGGCAGCGAAAGCCCAGGATCATGCAGGAAGCCACAGTATGCAAGAACTTTGGTCAGCGTAGACTCCGCTTGGATTCAGCAATGCCCTTGTTTTTTGGAATAACGACTTTTGGAACAACGTCTTTCGCAACCCCCAGGTTGCGAAAGGCCGTTTCTACCGAGGTTAGAATCACGTTCAAACCCAGATAAACCAGGTCAACACCGGCCACTGAAATCACCAGCGAACCGTGGATCACTACACCGGCATTCAAGACGTGGTCAAGGATATCCAGAAGAGAGACATCCTCATCAGGATGCCCTGCCAGGCTCACGGATTCGAAATCATTCTGCATCGGCAACAAAGGAATACGGCGGCCAGGGGCCATTTACTTCGATGCGGCGTTTCCCGCTCCATTTTTCCACAAATTCCTTGAGTACTCCGTCCCACTGTTTGCGACGGCCCTTGGGCACGAGGAAGGTCGCTTGCCAGAGCAGGTTGGGCTGGCTTCCACTGACTTTGCCAGTGGACGCGGAATCTATGGCTATTTTCTCAAGCTTGGTAGCCAATTCCTTCAATCCAGCACTATCGCGATCCGGACGCTTCTTAAGCTTTGCCGCCTTGAGCTGAAGATAGTCCTTGCCGGAGCGGACCTGCTGGGCGACCGGCGCTGCCGGAGCCTGTTCGGCGAATATCTTGACTCCCCACTCCTCGGAGCTGGAAATTTTGGCGAAAACCTTTTTCAGGGCTGATTCTCTTTCCTGCAGATTCTTGACTAAAGCCGGCTCTCCGGAAAAAACGGTTCCGAAGCGGGCGGGGATTATTGTTTGACCGGCAAAGATTTCCGCCACGACCTGCTGATGGCGCACGCCATGAAGCGCCAGCCACTCCAGATTTTCCATGTTGCTGTTGATGGCATCCGAGAAGGACTTGGGGTCTACGGCGGAGACCCAGCAGATAAAATTTCCGTGCGCAATTGACCGTACCGGGTGGACGCCATCAATCCCGACCGCAGCCACCTTTCCGGGTTTTGCGCCGGAGGACTTTGATATCCCGTAAAGATAGAATGCAGTCCCGGATGCTATTCCGCGATTTGCCATAATTCAGCGGTGAACTTCTTTAATGCCTTTGCTCCGGCTATTTCGGATGGAAATTCAGGCGCGAGATACGTCCTGTACAGCCGGTATTTTTTCTTGAGCATTTGCAGGGTGGCCAACTGCCAGTTGCGGGCGCGCAGGCATCGCTTGCATCCCGCGTTTTTTGTTTCTTGGATCAACACCCTGTTCACGAATAATGAATCAACACCAATGCCAATCTGCCGGATGGCTTCCAACAGGCGTCCGGTCTGATGATCGGGAACCGGCTCCGGCAGCATGACTGCCCATACGCAGCTTTGGGCCGGATCTTTCATGATCTCGATTAACTTTCGCACCTGCTGCCCTAGAGAAGCCAATTCCACCGCCACATCCTGGGCGAGAGCTAGTGTACGGTGCGCAGCAAGGCTTTTCAACAATAGGCGCGACCACAACAGGATGCGCTCCGGCATGCGCAGAAGTTCGAGAGCGTGTCCTGTGGGCGCCATGTCAATCAATACTTTTCCGGTCTTAGCCTGCACCAGGTCCAGGATGCGAAAGATGGCAAAGACCTCATCCACGCCCGGGGGGACCACCTCCATGAGCGCCGAGAAGACTTCTTTCTCAAACGTGAGATCAACATGAAGACCACCGGTCTGCATGCTCAATTCGGAGTTCAATTGCTCCTGGATGCGCGCCGACCATAGACGGAATTCAGAGACTGAGTCGATCTCCATGGCTCCTAATCCGCTGTCACCGAGAACGGAAACGCGCTTATCGCCAATCGGCGTCTGAAAAATGTCATCCAGCGACGGCGCGGGATCGGTGGAGCAAACGGTTACTCGCGTGTTTGGATGGGAGTCCCTGGCATGGAACGCCAATGCCGCTGTGGTTGTGGTTTTTCCGACTCCACCTTTTCCAACTGTAAAAGAAAGCGGAGTACCAGCCACCGGCCAGGCTGATTTCTTTACCTTCAGCTTCTTGCCGGAAGGCGGCTTCATTTCCAGCTTGGCCGCACGCTTGTCAAAAACCACGGCCCCGAAGCGGCCCAGTAGTTCCACCCCCAGAATCGGATTGCCCGGATCAGGGCCCATCAACCTGGGGATGCGCGGAAATCGTCGATTGAGGAACTGCACTGCCCGGTTTTTCATTTGCAGGCGCCGCCGGCAACGGACGCATGTTCCGGCCTGCTGAATGACCCGGTTCAATACAATGGCGCCGACCTTCATCTCCGGGACCGATTGGTCGAGCGATTCCAGTGAGCGAACGGCCTCATTGAGAGAAAAAGTCTCGGGTGAAGTCACCAGAACAATCTCAGCATCTCCGGCGGTAAAGGCCTCTTTCACCTGCTTTACCATGAGCTCCCAGCGACGAAGAAAGGGATGTGAAGGCAGAGCGGCCCGCCCGCCGAAACGCTGGGCCAGCAAGGTATCGCGGCTCGAGGCTACGTTCAGGAAGTTGAGAAATCGCTGAAAATGCGAGGGCAGCTCGAACAGGCGCAAGGTGTGCCCAAACGGAGCCGTGTCTACGACGATGTGATCGTGCTTGCCCCCTTCGAGCAACTCCTGGATGGCCAGCAATCCCGCCACTTCGGCCATTCCCGGCAGGGCAGTATCGAGAAGAGGCGCAATCTCTTCCTTCGAAAAAAAAGTGCCGCTCTCGACAATCCCCAGGATCGCCTCGCGATTGCCGGCGAGAAATTTCTGAAACTGCTTTTCACTGTCAACCTGCCAGGCAAACAACCTGCCCCTGGCCACCGGGATTCTCCTGGGCGTGGATTTCAAAGGAGACTGGAGCATGTCGGCCAGCGAGTGTGCGGGATCGGTGGACATGAGCAGGATGGATTCGCGCGGCCTGCGAGCGGCAAGGGCCAGAGCAAGAGCGCAGGAGACGGTTGTCTTGCCCACCCCGCCTTTTCCCACCACGAAAGTCAGTCTGGCCACATCTGATTCTACTGAGAAACTCGGGGGCATACCGCGGATTTCGCGGATACACGCGGATGTAAGAGTTGGATCGACGAGTCAATTCTCCAAATTGTTAAAGCGCAAATTAGAATGGTTACGTGGCAACAGCGACTAAGAGATTTTCGGTAGCAGACAAATTGCAAGTACTGCAAGCCCCGGCTTGGAAAAAAATCCCATGGCTGGTGCACGGCTTCAGCACTCGGCAGGGCGGTGCTACACGGTGCTACGGCAGCAAGAGCCCAAGCTTCACCCTTAACCTGGGTTTCACCAAAGACGATTCCCGCGAGAACGTTGAGAAAAACCGCAAGCAGCTGCTGCTGGCGCTAGGCGCCGCAACCAAAGGTAAACCGTGGCCGCTCGCAACTCTGCGCCAGGTGCATTCGGACCTCATCCATGTGGTGCAATCGCCTGCTCAGCCGGCGGTCACGGGCGATGGACTGATTACCAATCGTCCGGGTATTGCGCTGGCTGTTATGACCGCAGACTGCCTGCCGGTTATGCTGGTCGACCCGAAAAACAGGGCTGTGGGTGTTTTTCATGCCGGCTGGCGCGGGACGGTAAAACGCGTCGTGGAAAAAGGGTTAGGGATCATGCGGCACGAGTATGGATCGTTGCCTGATGACATTGATGCCGTAATTGGCCCGGGCATTGGGAAATGCTGTTATGAGGTTGGGGACGAATTGAAATACGAGTTCGAATCCCAGTTTGCATATGCCGGCGAGCTGTTCCACGAAGTCTATGACTCTGACGCGGTCCGGCAAAAATATCCGATGCTGTTTATGAATGCCCGCGCACCCGGCCACGGCGACACGGGCCCAAAGCTCCACCTGGATCTTACGGAAGCAAACCGGCGGCAATTGGTGGCTGCAGGCGTTCCCGAAGATCAAATTACCGTCTTAGGCCATTGCACCGCCTGTGATACGCGCAAATTCTTCTCTCATAGGGCGGAAAAAGGAAAGACAGGCAGGATGATGGCGGTGGTGGGAATGCACCCCTGAGAACCGTTTAAGCTGATGAACGCTATGCTTGGGGAGTCTCTGGTGTTGCAGGCTGCGCGACTGCGGCCGACGCCTGGGTCTCGCTGCCGTTAATCAGGTCTTTAAGTTCCTTGCTGGGCTTGAAATAGGGGATCTTCTTGGCCGGGACTTCCACTCTGGCCCCGGTTTTAGGATTACGTCCTACACGGGGCTTGCGCTGGCGCGTACGGAAGCTGCCAAAACCACGGATCTCAATCTTGTCGCCGACCCGCAAGGAACGCACCACGCTGTCAAAGATGGTTTCGACAATGATTTCACTGTCTTTGCGCGTCAGTTCGGCCAGCCGCGATACTTCTTCAATAAGATCCGCTTTGGTCATAGCAACCTTTATTCCACCCGAAATGGCTTCCCGCGTCAAATGATTAATTCCAGGGCAGTTACTACAGAGTAATCTTGGTTACCTCGATCCAGTAGTCGAATCCTGATTTCTTTGTGCCCGATGGGATTTAAACAGTGTAACACCCGTTAATGAAACAAATCTAAGCTACCGTCCTCTTAAACAGGGCGGGCCATTGAAATTACCGTCTAATCGAAATCCGATAACTCCCAAATTCTTGTTCATTAGGAGCAGAGCGCCGCCGCAAATTGTCCTTAGCGAAATTGAAAAGCGCGGAGCCGAAGACCCGTCCTGAGCGAAGCCGAAGGAACCCCGAGGACTCTTTGAGTCTCGATACAGTAGCGGGAAGTTTCACCCGGATTCGGCTCGGGTGAAAGGCGGCTACGGATCACTATTATTCAACGAGCTCTACTCTTTTTAGGCGACGACCCACACGCACTATCATGGAAGCAGGTACACCCAATCTATAGGTCAAATCTTCAATTTGCTTTCCCGCAATCCGAACTGCACCTTGTTTGACCTTACGCTGTGCATCTGTTCCAGAATCTGCTAATCCAGCTTCCTTGAGTATCTTGTCAATTCTTAGCACCGGAAATGAGAGCACGTCCGATAGTTTAGTCAGTTCGTCGCTTTGAAAGACTACTGCGTTGCCGGTGTCTCCTCCGTCCACACTCACGCTGGAGATTTTGACCTGCACGGTCTCTATATTCTCCGGCACCTCATCCTTCTGAAACTGCCTGCCCCAGTTTTCTTCAGCCTCTTTCGCGGCCTGCTCAGAATGGAAATCCTGGACGATATGCCGGGCCAACGCTTTCTTCAACTCCATGGGGTGCTGGCGGCCTTCGGCAACGTCAGCCTTCATCTGCTCGATAGTTCCGACGCTGACATCGGTCAGCAGCTCGTAGTAACGCCACATCATGGCATCGGAGATGGACATGACTTTGCCATAGATTTCCAGAGGAGGTTCATTGATGCCGATGTAGTTCCCATAGGACTTCGACATCTTCTGCACGCCGTCTGTGCCCTCGATGATCGGTGTAGTCAGGACGATCTGCGACGGCTGGCCGTAGGCCCGCTGGAGTTCACGTCCGACCAGAAGGTTGAACCTCTGGTCGGTTCCACCTAGTTCCACATCCGCCTCGAGCGCCACTGAATCATAGCCCTGGCACAAAGGATAGAGGAACTCATGCAGGGCGATTGGTTTTTCCTCCTGAAAGCGTTTGTGGAATTCTTCGCGCTCCAGCATCTGCGAGACGGTGTATTTGGCCGTCAGCCGGATAAAATCCTCCACTGAAAACTTGGAGAACCAGCGGGAGTTGAAGTCCACCACGGTCTTCTTGGCATCAAGCACCTTAAAGACCTGCGCCTTATAAGTTTCGGCATTCCGGTCAATGTCCTCACGCGTCAGCGGAGGACGCGTGGCAGAACGCCCCGTTGGGTCGCCAATCATCCCGGTGAAATCCCCGATCAGGAAGATCACGGTGTGACCCAGGTCCTGAAAATGCTTTAGCTTGCGCAACAACACGGTATGGCCAACGTGCAGATCAGGCGCAGTGGGATCGAAACCGGCCTTCACCCGCATGGGCTTGCCGGATTTATATGATTGCGTCAGCCGCTCGCGCAGATCGGATTCGCGGATGATCTCCGCTGCGCCCTTCTTGATGTAGGCCAGTTGTTCGTCAACAGGGGGAAATTGGGGCATAACATTGATTATAAATTCAGAGCCGGAATTGGCTGCGGCGGCAGTGTAACCGGGAACCAAAACCCAAACCTACCATCCTTCGCTACGCTCAAGGACAGGCTCCGACACTGAGAAACCCAAAGCGGATTCTCCGCGGAGGCGCGGAAGAAACCGGGAAAGATCAGGGAGGTTGCATGATTCAGGTTTTCTCCGCGCCTCCGCGTCTCCGCGGTGAAACTGGTTCTGGTTTTCTCCGCGTCTCCGTTGTGGGTGTTGACTTTAACTTCGTCCGGTTGAGCCGAAACCACCGGCTTTGCGGCTCGATCCGCTCAACTCTTCCACAACCTGGACCTCGGAGGTCAATACCGGATAAGGGATCAGATTGGCAATCTTGTCCCCTGCGTGGATCTCTGCGGGCAGGTCCGCCAGGTTCTCGATGAGTACTCGAATTTCGCCACGATAGCCTGCGTCAATTACGCCCCCGGTCAGCGCTAGCCGACGCGCCGCCATGGACGATTTATCGCGCAGCAGAGCGCCCATTTTCTCGCCTAACGGCGAACTGCATTCCACAGCTATGCCTGTCGAGACCATAGCTTGCCCGCGTGCGGGAACCACGACCGTTTCCGCCGAATAGACGTCATATCCCAGGTCTTCACCGGGATGGGCCACCGTTGGCGCTTTGGCTGCCGGATTGAGTAATTTCACCCTTAGCATTTCTACAGGCCTCTTGTCCGCACTGCTCTGCGGTCTTGAATTTCAACTTCCCCGGAGAGCACCAAGGCAATGGCTTCGCTGTAAG